>JACSRG010000504.1 GCA_014879865.1 Anaerolinea sp. | reverse complement strand
CTTCGCCCTGAGGGAGAAGGGGACGGGGGATGAGGGCTACAATGAGTTTGCAGACAGACCCTAAGTACAAACGATCAAACGTTGAGGACAAGGCTTCTGCGTGTCCGCAGCACTGACCGTATAACGAGACCCTCAGCATGAATCGACGGGTGTATCTTGCGTTCGTGACGCTGGTGCTGCTGATCGGGGCGGTGCTGCGCGCGGCGGACATCGGGCGCATGGCGGACATGGTGCATTATGACGAGGCATACTATGCCGTCGATGCGCTGTCGCTGCTCGAACAGCCGCGCTTAAACCCCTTTTTCCTCGACAACTTCGGGCGGGAAAGCCTGTGGATGTACGCCCTGACGCCTGCGCTCGCCGTTTTTGGCGCGGGGGCGTTCGCGCTGCGCGTGACGGCGTTCTTCGCGGGGATGCTCACGCTGGCGACGACGGGGTTGCTGGCGCGTGTGCTGTCCGGGCGGCGGGTGGCGATCTGGACAGTCGCGGCGCTCGGCGTGCTGTTCTGGCATGTGCTGATGAGCCATCTCGCCTTCCGGGCGCTGCTCTACCCGCTGATCGGGGCGCTGGCGTGGGCAAGCCTGATCATCGCGTGGCGCACGAACCGCACCTCCCACTGGTTGATCGCCGGGGCGGCGTTCGGAGCGCTCGGTTATACCTATTTCGCGGCGCGGGGTTGGGTCGCGCTGGGGCTGCTCGTGGGGATGAGCGGCGCGCTCCGCAGCGGGGAGCGGCGGCGCGGGCTGCTGATCGCCGGGATGATGGGCGTCGGCATCGGCGCGCCGCTGATCTTCTACCTGCTGGCGACGCCAGCCAGCGCCGAACGGCTCGATCAGGTAGCGATCAGCCATGGGCAAATGCTCATCGACAACCTCGGCGTCTGGCTGAATGTCTGGGTGGGGCATGGCGCAGATGATCCGGTGTTCAATCTGCCGGGGCGTCCCCTGCTGGATGCGCCGCTGGCAGTGCTGGCGGTAGTGGGGATCGCTGCTGCGGTGTTCGTGCCCGTTCAGCGGCGTAGGGGCATGATATATCATGCCCCTACAACGGCAAGGAATGCCTCGTCCCTACAAGAACGACTGCTTGCGCTGGCGTTGATCTTCGCGCTGCTGGCGGTGTCGATTGCTCCGGCGGTGCTGACGACCGAACCGCTCAAGTGGCTGCGCGGGATCGGGGTCGTCGTGCCGCTGGCGCTGATCCTCGGCGCGGGGGCGGCGGCGCTGGCAACCATGTTCGGGGGCATGATATATCATGCCCCTACAAAAGAATCAGTCCGAGAGAAAATACGATGGGCGGGGATCATCCCGGCGGGGTTGATCGCGTGGGCGGCGGTGAACTCGGCACGTGATTTCCAGACATGGGTGACGAGTCCCGATCTGTATGTGCCAATGGAACGGGCGCTCTACACTGGGATCGAGCAGGTCGCGGACCAACTTCCCGGCGGCTCGCCCGTCTATTTCGCGCCGTTCACCCCGGATCATCCGGTGCTGCGCTTTCGGGCATGGCGCTTGGGTGAGCATCCGGTCGGGGCGTTCAAGTCGGTGGACTGCCTGCCGCTGACGGACGGGGGCGCGGACTACTTCGTGATCGATGCGTTCGAGCCGGATTTACCCGCGCATCTGGCGGCGTGGGGAGAAATGCGCCTATTGGGGTCTACGAGAGAGGTGCCGCTGCCGTCTTCACTGATTCATCTGACGCCGGATGCGCTTCCGGCGGACGGGTGGGTGTACTTCGGCGGGGTGATCGCCGCGCGGGCGCTCGATCTGCCGGAGTCGGCGGGGCGGGGCGAGGTCATCCGCGTGGATGTGGCGCTCCGGCGCATCGGGCAGGTCGAGCGGGCATATACGGCGTTTCTGCACACCTATCCTGCCGAGGAGACGCGCCTGCTCACACAGGTGGATGATCCGCTGTGCTTGTCGTACCCGCCGAACGCATGGCGCTCCGACGAAACGATCATCGAGACGTACTCGCTGACGCTGCCGGATCAGGCGGGTACGTATCGCGTCGCGTTGGGGATATATGACAGCGAAACACAGGAGCGACTGCCGCTCAGCGATGGATCAGATGTGGCGACTATCGGAACGATTCAGGTAGGGGATAAGTAGAGATGGACATCAAAACGCTGACCGAAGCCATGCACGCTTTTGTCGAGGCGAAGGGCTGGTATCGGGACGACTCGCCGCATCCGCAAACGCCGAAGAACCTCGCCGTGTCGCTGGTGCTGGAAGCGTCCGAAGTGCTGGAACAATTCCAGTGGAGCGAATCTCCGGCTGATCCGGCGGAACTGGCGGGCGAACTGGCGGACGTGCTGCTCTACCTGCTGCAAATCGCCAGCCTGAGCGGGATCGACCTCGGCGAGGCGGTGATGGAGAAGCTCAAGGTCAACTATGGGCGGCGTTGGGAAAGAACAGAAGAAAAGAAGTCAACCACAGAGAACACAGAGTAAAGAGAGAAGCGTAAGAGCGTAACGCAAAGGCGCGAAGGCGCAAGGGCGCGAAGAAAAGAGTTTTTAAGGGCTAAAAGAGGTTACTAGGGTTCAAGGTAGACATTTGGGCGGGAAAACGGTATCATCAATAGGGTATCGCCTGTGTTCATGGTAGAGGAGAAGGCATGTCGTCCCAAGCGTTAACGTCGCCGCGTGAGGATTTTTCCGAATGGTATAACGAGATCGTCTACCGCGCTGATCTGGCGGCTGCATCGCCGGTGCGTGGCTGTGTGATCATCAAGCCGTATGGGTATGAACTCTGGGAGGGTATCAAGGGGGCGCTGGATCGCCGCTTCAAGGCGACCGGACATCAGAACGCCTATTTCCCCCTGTTCATCCCGATGAGCTTCTTGCAGCGTGAGGCGGAACACGTCGAAGGCTTCAGCCCGGAACTGGCGGTTGTCACCATCGGCGGCGGGAAAGAGCTTGAGGAGCCGTATGTCGTGCGCCCGACCTCGGAGACGATCATCGGGGATGCCTTCAAGAAGTGGATTCAGTCGTACCGCGACCTACCGCTGTTGATGAACCAGTGGGCGAACGTGGTGCGCTGGGAAATGCGGACACGTCCATTCCTGCGGACGATGGAATTTCTGTGGCAGGAAGGTCACACCGCGCACGCGACCCACGACGAAGCCGAGGCAGAAACGATGCAAATGCTCGACGTGTACGCGGACGTGGCGATCAACGAGGCAGCGATCCCGGTAATCAAAGGGCAGAAAAGCAACAAGGAACGCTTCGCGGGCGCGCTGCGGACGTACTCCATCGAAGGCATGATGGGCGACAAGAAGGCGCTGCAAAGCGGCACGAGCCACAACCTTGGTCAGAACTTCGCCAAAGCGTTCGACATTCAGTTCTTGGACGAGAACAACCAGCGCCAACTGTGCTGGACGACCTCGTGGGGCATGAGTACGCGCATGGTCGGCGCAGTCGTCATGGCGCACGGCGACGAGAAGGGCTTGCGCCTACCGCCGCGTCTCGCGCCGTATCAGGTGGTGATCGTGCCGATCTACAAGACGGACGACGAACGTTCGTCGGTCATGGAGAACGTCGAACGGCTGAAGCGCGAATTGGTTGCCAAGGACATCCGCGTGCATGTCGATGCGCGCGATTACCAACCGGGCTTCAAGTTCAATGATTGGGAGATGCGCGGCGTTCCGGTGCGGCTCGAACTCGGTCCGCGTGATGTGGCGAGCGGCAACGTCGTCGCCGCACGGCGTGACATCCCCGGCAAGGAAGGCAAGCGCGTGCTGTCGCAGGACAACATCGCCGCCAGTGTCGGCGATCTGCTGGTGGAAATTCAAGCGAACATGCTGCGGCAGGCGACCGAATTCCGTGATGCGAATATCTTTGACGTGCGTAACTATGACGAACTCAAGGGTGTTGTTGAACAAGGTGGATTCGCGCGCGGTTGGTGGGCAGGCAGCGACGACGACGAAATGCAGGTCAAAGCCGAGACCGGCGCGACGCATCGTTGTTATCCGCTCGAACAGCCGGGTGGGTCGGGGACATGCTTCTATACGGGCAATCCTGCCAATCGGGTAGCGATTTTCGCGAAAGCGTACTGACGCGGTGCAGCGATTTAGGTAAGTCGTACAAAGCGCCGGACGATAATTCCGGCGCTTTTTTTCATATTTAACTTATAGACTTGTGGTATCACAAAAGGATGTATAGTGTCGATAGTAAACTTTTAACGGAGGCTTAATCGCCAATCGGCACATGTGAAAGGAATCACCTGATATTATGAGAGGGCTTAGAAAGAAGTTATTCGAGCTTGCGGCAGTGTGAAGCGATATATGTAGAATAGAGTTATGAGGATTGTTATATTCTAAGGCGATACGCTTGATTACTATACAGCAATTTGCTAAAATTGGCACAAATAGGGGATGCTACTCTTATTTCGATCCGAGTTCCCGACGACAACATGACCATCGCGCCGCATATCGCGGCGTTACCCGTACCACCGAGTCCAGTGGCTCAGGTGGTAAATGCGTTTTAGGTATGGATAATGGCAGCTTATTTGATCGTTGATGTAGACGATTTACTCGCGCACTTCCGCAATCGCGGCATTTCCGTCGATTTGCAGGAACTCGCCGTAGGATTACGCGGCGGCGCGGCACTGGCAGCAGGGCTAGCCAGCGCAGATAAACTGAAGGCGGTGGCGGCGGCGAACTGGAAAGCCAGCCGTCCGAAGGGATCGCGCGGGGCAGCGCCGAACGATCCGCAGTACGTCTTCAAAGCGGCGGGCTATGATACGTTCGACATTCCCCGCCGTGACAGTCTTGCCGATGCGCTGATCATGCACTACTTCTCGTTCGACCCCGAACCGGTAGACGAGCTGATCCTCGCCACGACCAACCCTGACCTCGTGCCGCTGGTGCGCCGCGTCAAAACGACGCGCAGCGCCCGCATCCGCATGTGGGGGTCGGTGGACGTGTTAGAGGGGACGGAATTCGCGGACGACGTGATCTTCCAGCCGCTCGAAACGCTGCTCGGCATCCAGCAGACGAAGAATGTCGCGGTGTATATCGACTTTGAGAACATCGCCATCAGCCTGAACGAACAGGGCTACGTGGTGAATCTCGACACGTTGATCGACAGCTTCAACCATCAGGCGAAGGCACACGGGCAGGTCGTCAAAATGGCGGCGTATGCCCCGTGGGGTCAGCGTGGCAGCCTGCCGCCGCTGGTCGATACCTCCGGGCGCGAGGTCGCCGACGATGCGCCGAGCCGCTTGGCAATGGCGAACATCGACCCGGTGTTCAACCTGCCGGGCAAGAACAGCGCCGATATGCGCATCGCCAAGGACATCATCACCGATTCGGGACATACCGACTCGGCGGATGTGTACATCGTCGCCAGCGGTGACCGTGACTTCAACGAGGTCATCAACACCCTGCGGACACGCAACAAGACGGTGATCCTGTGGGCTGTGCATGGCAGCACCAGCCGCCAGCTTGAGAACAATTCGAGCATCTCGATTGAGTACGTCGAAGACTTCACCAACTTGCAGACCCACCAATCGTTGAGCCTCGCCTCGATGGCGACCAACGACGACGGCTCGCCTGCCGGGTTCACGCCGTCGCAGTGGTCAAGCGTGATCGTGCAGTTCGACCGCTGTGCGCAGCAGTTGGAAGTCGAAACGCTGACGCGCCAGCAGTTGATCGATCAACTAGTGGATGTGGGCGCGGTGGTTTCGCGCGCACGCGGCGAAGACTTGGTCGCGCAGGCGATCTCGTTGGGGATCGTGCGGGCGGCGGGCAGTCAGAACCGCCTCGTGCTCGACCTGAGTCACCCGGTGGTCGAGAAGACGCTGCTCATCCGCGACCGCATCGTGCTGCGCGTCATGAACACGCTCAACGTGCGCGGGTGGGAATACGTCAACTATGGCTTCCTGCTCAAGGGGTTGGCGATGGATCGCGAACTGGAACGCCCCGGTCTGAATTACAGCGACCAATGGCGCTCCGACTGGATCGACTGCCTCGTGCGCGAGCGGGTGCTTCAGCGCGAACTCGTGCCGCATCGCCACAATCCCGAAGACCTCGTGCCGGTGATCAAGCTCAACCCGGATTACGAACTTCCGGCGGCGAAACCGTCGCCCGTGCCGAATCAGGCAGAGCAGGCGGATCACAGTTGGGCGGGCGTGACGCTGACCGAACTCGAACAGATGGAGCCGGTTACGGCGGATATGGTGCGCCGCGTGGTCGTGAGCGTCGAACAGTTCACGAGTTTTCGCGGCTTTACGTGGTGTCCGCTCGGCAGCCTGCACAAGCGGCTGCGCAACTACGATAACGGCATGTCCTTCCAGCGGGCGGTCGAATATCTGCTGGAAAACGGCGCGGCGGAAGTGAAAGAATACCCGAATCCGCAAAGCGACTTTTTCACGAAGGGCATTTCGCTGGTGCTGGACTCGGAAATCTGCGCAGGCATCATCACCGAGCGCGATGTCTTCATCCGCCTGCTGCTCTACCTGTATGAGCGGAACATGCTCATCAGCGAGGTGAGCGTGCGCACGGCTGATCCGACGACGCGCTGGAACATGCCGCTGTGGTTCTCGATCATGGAGACGGAAAACGTCCTCAACCCGATACCGGGGCGGACGGGTCAGTACAGCCTATTCCGCACGCATCACACGGTGACGCTGGTGGCGGATTCGCAGCGCGCCGGCAAACGCATGGGGGAATGATGCTCGTCACACTCGACGAGATTTACGCCGCGCGCGAACGTCTGCGCCCGGTGATTACGCGGACGCGCCTCTTCCCGGCAGGGACAGACGGCGCGTCCGTTAACGTTTATGTCAAGCCGGAAAGCTTTCAACCGATTGGCTCGTTCAAACTGCGCGGCGCGTACAACAAAGTCGCCGCGCTGGTCGAGCAGGGGCGTCCCGCCGGGATCGTCGCCCATTCGAGCGGGAATCACGCTCAAGGTGTGGCGTATGCGGCGCGGGCGCTCGGCTTGCCCTCGGTGATCGTCATGCCGAACAACGCGCCGCCGATCAAGGTGGATGCAACGCGGGCGCTCGACGCGGAAATCGTCTTCTACGATGTGGCGACGCAGACGCGCGAACAGGTCACGGAGCAGATCATCGCCGAGCGGGGGTGGGCGCTGGTGCATCCCTTCGCCGACCCGCTGATCATCGCCGGGCAGGGGACAATCGGCTTGGAGATTTTCGAGGATTTCCCCGACGTGGAGCAGGTGATCGTGCCGATTGGCGGCGGCGGGCTGATCTCCGGCGTCGCGGCGGCGATCAAGCACCTTAACCCGGCGGTCAAGGTGATCGGCGTCGAACCGGAACTCGCCGCCGATGCACGTGACTCATTCGTGCAGGGGCGCGTCGTCGCATGGGCGGCAGCCGATACCAACCGGACGATTGCCGACGGCACACGCACGTTGAGCGTGGGCGCGATCAACCTCGAGCATATGCAGGCGCACGTCGATGCGGTGCTGACGGTCAGCGAGGATGACATCCGCGCGGCGGTGCGGCGGCTGGCACTGAACGTCAAGCTGGTGACCGAGCCATCAGGGGCGCTGCCCTTCGCCGCGTGGATCGGTCAGCGCGAGAAACTGCCCGTGCAGCGGAACACGGTCATGGTGTTGAGCGGCGGCAACATCGACCCGGCGCTGCTGGCGGAGATCGTTGGGCGGTAGGCGGCGAGATAATCATCAGCACATCCCGAATCAGGATGAATGTCACTTGCGCCTGTTATTTGAGTTAAGCTAGGCTGAGGCAGGGTCTATGTTGCTGATGCAAGGATATGACTTACATGCTTCATCGCTT
>JACSRG010000159.1 GCA_014879865.1 Anaerolinea sp. | reverse complement strand
CGTGCTTTGTAACCCCACCCCCGACCCCTCCCCGAATTCGGGGAGGGGCGCAAGCAGACTCGTGTTTGCGCCTTCCCCCGAATTCGGGGGAAGGTTGGGATGGGGGTCTCGTTAACTTGGTGCCTACGGGGCATGATATATCATGCCCCACACGTAAAACGAGTCTACCCGCTTGGTGACTATTCCCCGTTCGCGGTGACTTCGACTTCCAGCGGTTCGTAGCTCGCGCCGGTCACGTCGAGGTCGGGCATGTCGGCTTGCAGGCTGTCGAGCGCCGCCTGCGCCAAGTCGGTGCGATAGCTCACGCCTTCGCCTTCCGCCGCCGTGCTGATCACACCGTAATCGAGCGCGATCTGCGCGGTGATGTCAAATGCTTCAGCGTCCATCAAGCCGATGCCGTAGTCCGAGGGCCACACCAGCTTGTTGACTTCGTTCATCTGCCACAGTTGATGTCCTTCGCCGAGCGTCGGACCGGCTTCCAGCACGAAATCGACGCACGCCTGCGCATCATCACGGCAGGCGATCCAGCCCCGGAACGAGGCGCGCAGGAACTTGATGGCGATTTCTTCGTTGCCTTCTTCCGCCAGCCATTCAGCGCGGGCGAAAATGCCGTCTTCGAGCATCGCCGTGCCGTACTCGTTGAAGTCGAGCACGTTCAGGTCAGCCAGCGTGTAAACCGGGAATGCGCCGCCTTCGCCGACGAATTCCAGAACCTGCGCCAGTTCGTTATAGGTCATCGCCGACGCGGCGTCGATTTCGCGGTTGAGGAACGCATTCATGTCGAACGCCTGCTGCGCGATCACCACATCATCCGGGTTTTCGGGGTCATAGCCGGCTTTGGTCAGCGCGGCGAAGGTCGGGAACTGGTTGCCGCAGCACCACACACCAACCACGCGCCCGCCGAGGTCTTCAAACGTGGTCAAGCCGCTGTCCGCCCATGTGATCTGGCGCATGCCCGAACGCTGGTAAATCTGCGCGATGTTGATCACATCTTGCCCGGTTTCACGGGTCGCCAGCAGATTGCCCATCCAGTCGATGCCGAATTCCACGTCGCCGGATGCGACCAACTGCTGCGGGTTGATGTCCACGCCCGCCGCGATGATCTCGACATCCAAGCCTTCTTCTTCATAGTAGCCGAGGGCTTCCGCCGCATAATAGCCCGCAAACTGCGACTGCGGCACCCACTTCAAAACAAGGCTGACCGGAGTCAGGTCTTGCGCGGTGACGGCGGGAACGAGCGCGAGTGCCAGTAACAGAACGACGATCAGGTACACTTTACGCATAACAACTTCTCTCCTTATGTTTAGGCAATACACGTACACCGCTCCATGCACAGAATGCACGGTTGGATACCCAGAATCACTCCCGGAACGACACATGCCACATGAGCAGCGCGCGTTCGACGGCAGACACCACCAGATAGAACAGAATCCCGAACAGCGCGGCGATCATAATCGCCGACCACGCTTCCGGGTACTTGAACAAACCGGCATCATCGCGGATGCGGAAGCCTAAGCCGGTCGTCGCGCCGCCGAAATACTCGCTGACAATCGCGCCGATCATCGAGAGCGTCGTCGCCACTTTCAGCGCGGCGAAGATGTACGGCAGCGATGTGGGCAGGCGCAGTTTGCTGAAGATGTGCCACTGCGTCGCCGCGTAGGACTTCATCAATTCGAGCGACAGCGGTTCGACCGAGGTCAAGCCGCGCACGGTGCTGATCATCGCCGGGAAGTACGTCAGCACGGCGACGATGGCGATTTTGCTTGCCGGGTTGAGCGCGCCGAACCAGTTGTTGAAGATCGGCGCGAGCGCGATGATCGGCACGGCGTTGATCGCCACCGCGACGGGCAGCAGCGCGCGGCTGAACGATGTGAAGCGCGCCGAGGCGATCCCCGTCAGGATGCCCGCGCCGCAGCCGACGACGAAGCCCCAGAACGCATTCTGAAACGTGTTCCAACCCGCCGATACGAGGCGCGGGTAGACTTCCGCGAACGTCCCGGCGATCACCGACGGGCGCGGCAGCAAGAATTCCTGAATGCGGAAGACATTGATCAGCAGTTCCCAGAGCACGACCACGACGACCGCAACGACCAGCGCCGCGCCCTGCTTGCGCCATGCTTTGCGATACACGCGCAGGCGCGTCCATGGCTGCCAGAGCGCGACCACCGCGATCAGCCCCAGCCCCGCGAGGATCGTCGCCGGGAGGGTCGCCGCTTCGAGCAGCGCCAGCGGCGCATCGTCGGTCAAGCGGGCGGTGAAGACGGCTTGGTCGATGCCGTAAAGCGCGCCCGTCAGGTTGAAGTCGAGCATGATCGCGAGGACAATGAACAGTGTATAGGCGATCAGCACGACCGCCGCCCCCGTTTTTATGGGGGATCGGCGCAGCGCGCGCGGTCTGCCGATCAGCGCTGCCCCGACGATCACCAGCAGCAGCGCCATGACGGGCTGCAAGGTCGCGTTGCGGAATGCCGAGCCGAACTGCGTATTGAATTGCAGCAGCGGATTCTGGATGTGATGCGTCACGGCGATCAGGAACAGCATGACCACCGCGATCATATCCCGGTCGAGCGTGCGCGTCTCCACATATTGATCGGCGGCAACAGCGTAGCCGAGTTGGGACGCGGCTTCGACATCGCTTTGCTGGTGCGGAGAGAGGTGCAGGGAGTCGCTCGTGCCGTCGGTCATTCGCCGATCCCCACATTCGATCCGACGCCTTGCCGTAGGGCGTGCCGCACCTGATTCGTCAGGTGGAAGAAATCGTCAAGGTCGCGCGTTTCGGGTCCACGCGGACGCGGCAGGTTGATCGGGATCACCTCGCTGATGCGTCCCGGTCGCGGCGACATGACCACCACCCGCGACGACAGGTAGACCGCCTCGTTGATGCTGTGGGTGACGAAGATCACCGTCATTTCGGAGAGCGCGCCCCAGATGCGCAGCAGTTCGTTGTTCATGCGTTCGCGCGTCATCTCGTCGAGCGCGCCGAACGGCTCGTCCATCAGCAAAATACGCGGCTCGAATGCCAGCGCGCGCGCGATGCTCACGCGCTGCTGCATCCCGCCGGAAAGCTGCCATGGATACTTATGCTCGAAGCCCGCCAGTTCGACCAGCTTGAGCATTTCGCGCGCCCGCTCTGCGCGCTGTTCGCGCGGATGCTTCATAATTTCCAGCGGCAGTTCGACATTCTTCTGCACCGTGCGCCATTCGTAGAGCGTGGGACTCTGGAAGACGAAGCCATAGTCGCGGTCTTTGCGCGCCTGCTGCGCGGTCTTCCCGTTGACGGTCAAGCTGCCGCCCGACGACTCGATCAGGTCGGCGATGATGCGCAGCAGCGTCGATTTGCCGCAGCCGGAGGGTCCGATCAGCGAGATGAATTCGCCCTGCTCGACTTCCAGATTGATGTTTTCCAGCGCGTGGACGTTAAATCCGTCGCTGCCGCGAAACGTTTTCGAGAGATTTTTGATGCTGATAATGGCGGTCACGTTAAAGCCTTTTCTGAAGCGGTTAGCATTTGGCTTTTGGCTAATTGCCAACCGCTAATCGCTAATCGCTGACTTCTGCCTTCCAACGCACGACGAGCCGTTCGATCAGCGCGATCACGGCGAAAAAGAGAATCCCCAGTAAACCCGATGCAAGGATCGTCGCCCACAGGCGCGGCGGTGATTGGTTGTAGTAACGGCTGAAGTTGAGGATCGCGATCCCCAGCCCGCTCTGGATGCCCGACGGCAGTTCGCCGATGATCGCGCCGACCACGCTGGCGGTCGCGGAAATCTTGAGCGCGGTGAAAATCTGCGGGAGCGCATTGGGCAGCCGCAGCTTGAACAAAATCTCGCGGCGGCTGGCAGCGTAGGTTTGCATGAGTTCGAGCGCGGTAGGCGGCACGCTGGTCAAGCCGCGCAGCGTGTAGATCGTCACGGGGAAGAAGGTCAAATAGGCGGCGATCACCGGGACTGACCAATCGACCGCGCCCATGCGCCCCATCCAGATGACGATCATCGGCGCGATGGCGAGGATGGGCACGGTTTGCGACGCGACGACATACGGCAGCAGCCCGCGCTGTAACAAGCCGGAATGGGCGAACAGAATCGCCAGCCCGAAGCCGATCACCCCGCCGATCAGGAAGCCGCGCAGCGCCGCCCACAGCGTGTACAAGCCGGACTCGATCAACATCTGGTAGAGCGGCGCGCCGTTGCGCTGCGCCGGTTCGCCAAACGAGGCGAAGATGTCGCCCAAGTGCGGGAGCTGCGTATCGTTGAACAGCGTCAGATCGACCGGCGTATCGCCGATCATCAGCGAATAATCGACCGCCGCCGCGAGTGCCTTGGCTCCTTCCCAGACGAGCGCCAGCAGCACGACCAGCAGCAGGGAGACGAGCAGAGTTCGGTAGCGGCTGGGATCAGCAGGTGGACTTTCTGCGCGGCGGGCTGTCGCACGGATGTCTTGAGTCGCCATAGGCTAATCTTTACCAATCAAAACGCATGTTTGTTAAAGGTTGTAACTATTGTACAAAGTAACTGCACTGCCTGCCACTAGGCGAAAAGTGACAAATCTGCTCAAAGCCGTTTGGCGATTTGCGCTACTTGACTCTCCCGTCAGTGGAAGGTGTATGAATGTGGTTGAAAGTGAAAAGTAAGGACAAACGATGATCACGCACGATCTCAAACAGGAACTCGCCGCCTACTTGAAACCATCCGCGAAAGCGCCGCAAACCGTCGATCTGCCGCCGTTCCAATTCCTGATGATCGACGGGCACGGCGACCCGAACACCGCGCCGAGCTACAAGGACGCGGTCAGCGCGCTCTACAGCGCCGCCTACACGATCAAGTTTCATATGAAGAAGCAGCGCGGCATCGACTTCCCGGTCATGGCGCTTGAAGGGCTGTGGTGGGCGGCGGACATGGACACCTTCCTCACCCGCGACAAAAGCGAATGGGATTGGACGATGATGATCCTCATGCCGGAGGTGGTCACGGCGGAGATTTTCGCGGAACAGGTCGCCGCCGCCGCGAAGAAGAAGCCCAACCCCGCGCTTGACCGGCTGCGCTTGGAGACGTATCACGAGGGTTTGAGCGCGCAGATCATGCACGTCGGGACGTATGACGCCGAAGCGCCGACCATCGCGCGGCTGCACGAATACATCAGCGCCAGCGGACATCAGCTCACGGGCAAGCATCACGAACTCTACCTGAACGATCCTGCCAAGACCGCGCCGGACAAGCTCAAGACGATCATCCGGCAGCTGATGGCGCATTCGTAGAGGCATGGTATATCATGCTCCATGCGTACCAAGATAAGAAACCCCCTTCCCAACCTTCCCCCGAATTCGGGGGAAGGCGCAAACACGAGTCTGCCTGCGCCCCTCCCCGAATGCCAAGCTTCGCTTGGACGGGAGGGGAGACTGCGGTTCTCCCGTCACGCCGACTTATCCCCGACGGGGTACGTCTTTGTAGGGACGAGGCATGCCTCGTCCTCTTTGAAAATATTCAGAGACTTACTTCAGAGGAAGCATGACCAGTTGGAAAGAATTCGCACAGCAAGCGCCAGAATTGGCGGCATTCGGGGAAGCACGTTTTCGGCGCGGGGTTGCCTATCTCGGGACACTGCGTGAGGACGGGAGTCCGCGTGTGCATCCGGTGACGCCCATCATCGGCGAGCAGTTGTTTCTGTTCATGGAGCCGACCTCGCCCAAGGGCAAAGACCTCCAGCGTGATGGTCGCTACAGCCTGCACTGCGCGGTCGAGGATGCAAGCGGCGGCGGCGGGGAGTTTTACGTCAGAGGGCGGGGCACTTTCAACGCTGATCCTCATATGCGTGAACAGGCGGTCGGCGCATCGCCTTATGTGCCGCAGGATCACTACATTCTATTTGTGCTGACCGTCGAGTTCGCATTCAAGAATGTCTATGTGGATGGCAAATCCAACACTCAGCGCTGGCAATCGGGTTTGGCTGTTTAAGCAATAACCAACCCGTAGAGCGAATCAAAAAGGACTGAGGCGAGATGGCTCTCAGTCCCTATAACTGTAGGGGCATGATATATCATGCCCCTACAACTTTAGACGCTCGGCGCTTCGATCTGTTCTTCGCCTTCGCCTTCGGTTTCCGTAGCTTCAAGGATCAACTCGCCGTCGCGCGCGGTGACGCGGATCAGGCTGGCGACCTTGAACTTGCCCGACAGGATACCGTCGGAGAGTTCGTCCTCGACCGCGTTCTGGATCAAGCGGCGCAGCGGGCGCGCCCCGAATTCGGGATCGTAGCCCTTTTCCGCCAGCCATTCGCGCGCTTCTTCGGTGACATCCAGCGTGATCGCGTGTTCGACAAGGCGTTCGCGCACCTTCGCCAGTTCGAGATCGACGATCTGCTTGATCTCGCCCCGGCTCAGCGACCGGAAGACCACCGTCGCATCGACACGGTTGAGGAATTCCGGGCGGAACATCCGCCGAAGCTGCTCGGTAACGTTCTTGCGCATGTCCTCGTAGTTCTGCTTATCGTCAATCGCCTCGTTGCGCGGGGTGTTGAAGCCGAGGGTCGTCCCCTTCTTGATCAAGTCCGCGCCGACGTTGCTGGTCATGACGATGATCGCGTTGCGGAAATCGACGCGGCGACCGCGCGCATCCGTCAGCGTGCCTTCTTCCATGATTTGCAGCAGCATGTTGAAGGTTTCCGGGTGCGCCTTTTCGATTTCGTCAAACACGACGATGCTGTACGGGCGGCGGCGGATCGCTTCGGTGAGCTGACCGGCGTCTTCATAGCCGACGTATCCCGGAGGCGCACCGACCAAACGGGCGACCGAGTGCCGTTCCATGAATTCGCTCATGTCCAACTGGATCAAGGCTTCTTCGCTGCCGAACAGGAATTCTGCCAGCGTCTTGGTTAGTTCCGTCTTGCCGACGCCCGTCGGCCCGAGGAACATGAATGAGCCGATGGGGCGGCGCGGATCTTTCAACCCGGCACGCGCGCGGCGCACGGCTTTGCTGATGGCGACGATGGCTTCTTCCTGCCCGACGATGCGGTTGTGCAGGACACCTTCCATCTGCATGAGGCGTTCGCTCTCTTCGCCGGCGATGCGCATGGTCGGGATGCCCGTCCACATCGACACGACTTCGGCGATGTCCTCACCGCCGAGGCGCGGCTGATTGGTTTCTTCGTTCCAGTTGGATTTCAACCCGGCGAGCATGTCGCGCAGGCTGTCGCGCTGCGTGCGCAGGCGTTCGATCTCGTCGCCGAACGCGCCTTCTTCTTCGATCAGCTTCAGGTCGTCTTCGACATGGCTGAGTTCCTGCTCGGCACGGCGCACCTGCGCGGCTTCGGGACTCTTGTACATGCGCAGACGGGCGGATGCCTCGTCGATCAGGTCGATGGCTTTGTCCGGCAGGAAGCGATCCGGGATGTAGCGGGCAGACAGGTTCGCCGCGATCTCAATCGCCTCGTCGGTGATTTCGACGTTGTGGTGATCCTGATACGCGCCCTTGATCCCTTGCAAAATTTCGATGGTTTCTTCAATCGTCGGCTCGTTGACGATGATCGGTTGGAAGCGGCGTTCGAGCGCGGCATCGCTTTCGATGTGCTTGCGGTATTCGTCAAGCGTGGTCGCGCCGATGCATTGCAGTTCGCCGCGTGCCAGCGCGGGCTTGAGGATGTTCGCCGCGTCAACGCTGCTGCCCGCCGAGCCTGCGCCCACGAGCATGTGCACTTCGTCAATAAATAGAATACTGTCGGATGACTTGAGTTCTTCGATCACGCGCTTGAGGCGTTCCTCGAACTGACC
>JACSRG010000162.1 GCA_014879865.1 Anaerolinea sp. | reverse complement strand
GGTGTAGAACGAGCGCATGAAGGTCAGCGCGTTTTCGACTTCCGGGCTGTTGAGCGCGCAGGCATCGCGTGCTTCGGTGAAGTAGCTGCCGCCCGCCGCATTGATGAACAGTTCCCAGTTGCCCCACCAGTTGTTCATGCCGAAGCCGTAGATGTCGTCGCCGAGGTCGCTGATGGCTGCCGCGTCCGCCGCGAACTGTTCCCACGTCCATTCGCCCGCTTCCAGACGTTCGGTCGGGTTGGGGATGCCAGCTTCGTCAAACAGGCTTTGATTGTAGTACAGCGCCATCGCCGATGCATCGCGCGGGAGACCCCACAGCGCGCCTTCCATGCTGTCGGTTTCGGGGTTGTACGTCAGTTGTTCGATCTGCGCGGGATAGAAGACTGCCGCGTCGAAGGCTGCGTCGGCTGCCGCCAGATCGTTCAGGTTGAGCAGAACGCCACGGCTGGCGAAGTTCGCCAAGTCCGCGCCGGGGATCCAGAATACGTCGGGGGCAGTGCCCGCCGCCAGTTCCGCCAACAGGGTATCTTGATAACCCGCAGTTTCCGTACCGCCGGGCTGGTATTCGAGCGTGACGCCTTCCCAAGCAGCATCGATTTGTCCGCTGATTGCGGTGTAAACGTCGATTTCCGCCTGATTATCGGGGCGGGTACGCCAAGTCAGGGTGACATCCTGCGCCGACACCATCGAAGCGCCGAAGCCGATCACCAAGACTGCTAGGAGCAGCATACTCATAAAACGCTTGGACATGGAAAGATTCTCCTCAAAGTAACACTCGTTTTGGTCGTGCAGAGGAGAGAATACCACATCTCATTCGCAATTTGACTCTTGTTCATAATAGTTCGGACAAACTATACAAAACCATTTGACAAAGTGGTTAGGAGTCCGAAGCATTGAGCCACGCCAGCGCCGCCGCGCCGACCGCCGTCGATTCGACCTTTGACCAGCCGATCTGCACAAATGGCAGCAGGGGCGCGTAGACGCGAACGCTCATTGCCGCGCGCGCCCGTTCGATCAGGCGTTCGCCGAGCACCTTGCCCATACCGCCGCCGATCAGCAGCAGCGACGGGTTGAACATAATCACCGACCATGCCATGACCTCGCCGAGCGCGTCGCCCGCCTCATCGACCACGCGGCGCGCCAGCGGATCGCCGTCGATGTCCGCCTGCACAATCGCCGCCGTCGTGATGGTCATGTTGGTCAGCGGGCTGTCGGGGTAGGCGGGGAGATGCTCAATCGCCCCGGCGACCAGCCCTTTGCCGGAGATGTACATCTCGGCGCAGCCATGCGTGCCGCAGCCGCATAACCGCCCATGCGGGTTGATCGAGACGTGCCCGACTTCCATCGCCATGCCGAACACGCCGCTGACCAAGCGTCCGCCGCTGACCGCGCCGCCACCCAAGCCCGTGCCGACGGCGAGGTAGACGAAATCGTCGATGCCCTGTGCCGCGCCGAACAGGAATTCCCCCATCGCGCCGACGTTGACATCGTTTTGCACCAGCACGGGCACATCCATGTTGATCAGGGTCTTGACGCCGTCCGCCAGCGGCACGTCGAGCCAGTTGAGGTTCACCGCGTTGATGATCACGCCGCGTTTGACGTCAATCGCGCCGGGAGAGCCGATGCCCACGCCGCGCACGGGTCGCCCCGCCTTCGCCGCTACATCGTTGATGCCCTGCGCGATGCGCCCGATCACCGCGTCCGCGCCTTCGGCGGCGCGCGTCGCCAGTACGTGCTCGACGATCACGTTTCCGGCACGATCCACCGCTGCAAACGCGATCTTCGTGCCGCCCAAATCTACGCCAATCATGAGAGGTTCGGTCATGGTTATTTGCCTTTACAACAGTTAAAAGTTGAAAGTTAAAAGTAAGGGCGAGAGCGCAAAGCCGCAGGATGCCACTTTCAACTTTTCACTTTCAACTTCTTTTACTCACTGCTTCTGAGCATGCCGCGATAGATGCTGGGCGTGGAGTCGGGGATTTCGACCGCGCCGACGGTCTGCTTGTACCAGTCAATCGGACCCGCCGCGCCGATGATGCCGTAGGCGTAGCCGCTGGCGTACATATCATGCAGGCAGACGAGCAGCAGCGCCTTGCCGATCCCCTTGCCGCGCTGCGATTCATCGACGCCGGTCGGTCCAAAATAGGCTTTGTAGGTGGCGTCCCAGCAGGCAAACCCGACGCATTTCCCCTCGTGGGTGGCAACCCAGCACGTCACCGGGCTGCGGCTGAAGGCGACATCGGTTTCGCTCGCCCAGTGCGCGCCGAAGGTGGCGTTCACCCATTCGAGGACGATGTGCTTTTCGGGCGCAAGTCCGCGCCGGATGTCCACGCCAGCAGCGCGGGCGCGGGCGAGATCGGGGGCGGCGTCAGGCAGGGCATATAATCTGACCAGCAAATCGGTCATGGTGAGCATCCTTCATGAAAGACAATTGTTTGCGCTTGAATCTAGCGCGGATGGGGGAAGAAGAAAAGTTGAAAGTCAAAAGTTGAAAGTAGAAAGTGATTGTTTGCGACCGCCACTTTCTACTTTCAACTTTCAACTTCTTTTTAGTTATGAATACCCCGGAACGAAAGGATCGGGGTCGAGGGTGAAGCCGTCGGCGTTGAAGTGGGTGAGGCTGCTGACGTCACCGTAAGCGCTGAGGCGCGGCGTGGAGTACGTCCGCTTGGACGACTCCGGCGTGGCTTTTTCGAGTTCGTGCTGTTCCATCGATGTCCTCATCTAACAGTTGTAGGGGCATGATCATTCATGCCCCTACGCTCTCTAGAGTCATCCACCCGCGACGGGCGGCTGTGCTTCGAATGCCGGGGCTTCCGGCAGAATCGGTTCTTCGCCGAGCGGCGGGATAATCAGCGGCGGCTGACCGTTGCCGGGGTTGCTATCCGTATCGGTGACGACGACACCAATGGATGCGGCGACGACGTTCGTGCCAATGCCGCCGTAGGCGGTATCCATATACGGGTTGATGGTGATCGAACTGCTCACCCCATGCGTGATCAGATATTCCCCATCGACCATGCCGTTGAGCGTCACCATCTGCGGAATGTACCAGTTGGCGCGTGTGAAGACCAGCGCGGACGATACCCCCAAGTTGGTCGGGTTGCTCGAACTCGGCGTCACGGTGACGACTTCCGCCTGCAAGCCGCCCAAGCGCGACGGCGCGGCGATGAAGCCCGGAGGCGCGGTCAACACCACCGAGTATTCCTCGGTCGAAGCTTCGTTGAAGGTGATCTGATTGGCGGAGATGTTCACGCCCGGATCGTAAATGTTCACCGACTCGACCGGCACGCTGACGTTGTTGTAATTCGGGTCGGCGCTGCTGGTCGTGATATAGATGTACTCGGTGGTCGTGCCTTCGGGAAGGCTGTCGGCGACGCCGGTCAGGTTGACGAGCGTGGTGCGATTCCACAAGCCTGTGCCGGGGCGACCATCGAGCGAGAACGTGATGCTGTAGGTCGGCGTCGGACTCCAGTTCGATGACCCCGGAGCGACCATCAGCAGTTGACCGGGGTTGCTCGTCGTGAAGGTCACGACCACATCGGCGGTGGGCTGCGTGTTGAGACGGAAAGCGAATTGATCGCCGACCGTCGCGCCCTCGGCGACATGGTTGCCGAAGTCGTTGATCGTCAAGATCGGGTTGGTGTGTTCGGTGGCTGTGGGCGTGACCACGACGAACATATGCCCATGCGACAGCAATTGATTGTTGCCGTCTGCCGCGCCGTTCTTGCCTTGAACCTGTACGGAGTAGTTTTCGTCCATGTTCAGCGGCGCATCCGGCGTGAAGATCAGCGTGCGTGTCGCCGCGTCATAGGTGATGACGCCGCTCACCGCGCCGCTCGTCTCGCCGGTCACGGTGAATTCGCCCGGAGTCGTCACATCCGCGAGGTTGAGCGGCTGCGAGAACGTCACACGCACCTGCGTGTTGGGCAGCGCTGCCCCTGCCGACGGGAACTGCGCCACGACGTACGGATCACGCCACGAGGGGACGGTATCGGTGACCAACTGCGTGCCGGTCGTGCCGTAGCTGACCGTCACCTGCCGGTTGCCGACTTCTTCGTAGTTCACGCCCTTCTCGACCGTGTCCCAGATGCCGCGCGTGTACTTGTACTGGATCACCGTGCCGTCGAGGATTTGCAGCGTGACACTCCACACGTTCCCGCCGATATGGGTCAAGCCGATGCCGCCCTGATCCCAGAACGGGTACGGCGACGGGAAGCTGCCCGCGATGTAGACCGTGCCGGGGTTCGGCGCGCCCAAGATCGAGTTATTCGGCGCGGTGACTTGGAAGGTCACATCGACCATGCGGAATTCGGCAGTCACCTGAATGGTATTCGACGGGTCAGAGGCGTTGGTGCTGGTATCGAATGCCTTCAAGTAATACTCGTAGGTGGTGCTCGGCGTCAAACCACCGCGCACGTACTGCACCGCCAGCGGATCGCTGATTGTGGCGACCTTCGTGAACGTACCGGCGGGGAGCACACGTTCCCACACTTCAAAGCCCGCCAGATCGTCGTCGTCATCCGTGTGCAAGTCCCATCCGAGCGTGACGCTGGTCGAGGTCGATGCCAGCGCGGTCAGGTTGGTTGGCGCGTCGGGCGGCGTCGAGTCGGTCGGTGCGGTGACGGTGAGGATACCCGTGTCGTTGGCGTCATACGGTGGACCGGATTTGTCGGTGTAGTACCACGTATTGCCGCCATCCGAACTCCAACGAGTCGTGTAGTTGAATGTGCCGACCTGTGTCGGGGTCATCGTCCCCTTGAATTCATCATTCGCGCCCCATTTATCTTCGCTGTAGGTCATCGGGAACCATGTCCACGACGGCAGCGATGGAGCATCGCTCTGCGGACCGTAACCGACCTGCGCCATGATGCCCGCCGTCGCGCCCGGTATAGAGGTCACGCCGTTGATCCAGATTTGCCCGTAGACATCTTCTGTCGGGTTGGCAAGGTTGAGGACGTGGTTGATGCTGTGGGGCCATTGGAGGTTGAACCAAGCGCTGGTCAGATCAAACGCCGGAATCTCGCAGGTTTCGTTCGACCAACCGCTTTCCAGACCGGTGCTCGACACGCCCACGACGACATAGCAGTACTGCACGCCGTTGTTGACGCCGGTGTCGGTGTAATTGGCGGTGGGGCTCGTGCCAACCAGTTCGTAGCCGCCGCCGCTCAAACGGCTGCGGAAAATCTGGTAGCTCGCCGCGTTCGGGACGCCCGTCCACGTCAGCGCCACTTGATTCGCGGCAGTTGTGCCGCCCAGTGTGGTCACGTTCGCCGGACGCTGACCGGCAAAGCTCGACCCGACCAGCACCACGACATTGCGCGCCGGGAGGCTGTTGATGGTGATCTGTCCGCCGGTGACGGTCACATTGCCGCCGCCGAAGATGTCGGTCAACACGTAGCCTTCGGGCAGATACCCGCTGACATCGACGACGAGGGTTTGCGAACTGCCCGACCCATTGGCGACGACGATGGCGACATCGCTGTCGTCTGCCAGCTTACGCCCGTAAGCGATGGAATCCTGCCCGTCTGCCAGCAGCAGCGGATCATAGCTGCCCGTCCGCAGCGCCGGATGTGCAGCGCGCGCCGAGGTCAAATCCGTATAGTAGCTTTGGATTGACGTCTGGACGCCGGAGTCTGCTACCGACGAGTAATAGGGCGTCCCGAAGCCGGTTTCGAGCCACGGATACGGCTGACGGTTATAGGGATCATCCTGCCACTGCGATCCATCGTAGGACGGCGGTCCGACCAGACCGACTTCGTCGCCGTAGTAGGTCGTCGGCGCGCCGGGCATGGTCATTTGCAGCGCCAGAACGCCCAAGTAACGCTGGATCGCATCCGACCAGTCGTAAGACGGGTTGGCGTAAAGCGCGGTGTTGTTGCCGCCGGTGCTGTGATCGAGCATGAAGAGCGGGCGGTTGGTGTCATGCGAACCGAGCAGGTTCATCATGGCGTACAAGGCTTCCGGCGCGTAGCGTTCTTCCCAGTTTTCGATCCGGTTGTTGAACTGCGTCGGGGTAATCGGCGCGAGGACGCCCGCCGAACTGCCGCCGTTGTGGTCGTTATCGACGAAATCCGTATCACGGAAGAAGGACAGGAACGCCGACGAGTACTGGTAATTCATCGTCGCGTCCCACTGGTTATCAATCGTCCACGAGGTCGCGTTGCCCCATTCTTCGCCGACGATGTAGGCGTCGGGGTTGGTGGCGTGGACGGCGGTGCGGAAGTTCTCCCAGTAGGTATTGGCGGGGCTGTTGAGCGTGCCTTGATCGAGGTCGCCGCCCACGTCGAGACGCCAGCCATCCGCCCACTGCATCCAGTAGCGGGCAACAGCAATCGGATCGCCATCGACTGCGCTGTTATCCTCGATGAAGTATTCGAGGACTTCGGCGTTGAACGGATCCATCACCGGCAGGCTGTCATAGCCGAACCATGAGCGGTAGCGCATCCCGGTTTCGGGGCAGAGCGTGCCGCCCGGTTCAGCCGCGCCGTAATAGCGGAACCAGTCGAAGTACGGGCTGAGGCTGCTTTCACACGCGCCGCTGTCATCATCCGCCGCAGGATCGACGGGGCTGCCATTCGCATCCCACCGGTTGTAACGGTCAAAATAGACGCTGTCCGACGAGGCGTGATTGAACACGCCGTCGAGGATGATGCGGATGCCGCGCGCGTGCGCCTCGGTCGCCAGCGTTTGGAACAGGGCGAGACTCGCGGCGCTGTCGCCAAGCACGCCGAAATTGTCGTCTACCTGATAGTAGTTCGAACCGTCGTATTTGTGATTCGAGGGCGATTCGAAGATCGGGTTGAGGTAGATCGCCGTGATGCCGAGACCTTCGATGTAGTCAAGCTGGTCGATGATACCTTGCAGGTCGCCGCCATAGAAGTTATGGCTGTAGGCGTTCAAGCAGGCTTCGGCAGCGCCAGCAGTCGCGCGCGGGTCGCAGACCACGTCGTTCCAGAGTGTGCCGTTGGAGCGCACAATCGAGTCGTTATTGCCGTAGAAGAATGATCCGGCGGGGGTGTTGTTGGTATCATCCCCATCGCGGAAGCGATCCGGGAAAATCTGGTAAATGATGGCGTTCTTGACCCAATCCGGCGTCTGGAAAGCGGGATCGTAGAACGTGAGCTGGTAGCTGTTGTCCGGGCTGCCGCCGAAGACCTGCCCCCAGCCTTGATCGCGGGCGGCGTCGTCTTCGTAGTAGGCGGTGGCGCTGCCATCCTTGACGATGAAGCGATACCAGTAGACCGTGCTTTGCGCGCTCCCCGGCAGGGTCGCTTCCCAGAATTCGTAGGTGTTGGGATCGCCCGTGAAGGTAACGCCCGACACGACGCGCGTCATGTCGTAGATCGACTCGCCGTCGATGCGATCATTCCACACGCGCACCTGCGCGGAGGTCAGGTCGCCGTCCAGCGCCTTGAGGCGCACGCGGACGGGCGTCCCGGTGGGAACAGCGCCGACCGGGCTGCGATAGAGGGGATCGCGGCTGTTGAAGCCCAGTTCGTTCCAGTGAATGTTATTGTCACCGGCGGAGACTGTGCCCAACGGCAGGATCAAGAGGATGAGAACCGACAAAAGCCATAAGAAACGAAAAAAGCGAGGTTGTGCCGACATATATTTTGCTCCAATGGCACTCTATAGCAACGGGCAAAGATTCGCGGGGACGCGAACCTGCTAACGCGATACTATACAGGATCGTTTGAAAATGCCAACGAAATTCTCGTGTGAAATGTACAGTTTCGTCACGCGCAATGTCATGACGAGGCATGCGGGTGTCTAAAAAGT
>JACSRG010000368.1 GCA_014879865.1 Anaerolinea sp. | reverse complement strand
GATCGCACACAGGCGGCGCTGCTGGCGATGCGGCTCAAACTGGTGGATTGAGAACCATTAAGGGAAATCGTCCGCCGGAATGATCGCATTTCATCCCGGTGAATGATTGCAGGCTTGAATTGAGGGCGGAAAATCAATATGGACGTCAATCGTCTGCATCGAAAGGAGGTAAACATGAAGCGCATACAGCTTTTTCTCTCGCTGACCGGCTCTGTCTGTGCATTGACTGGCGCGCTCATGCTCTTGGCTTCCTTTCCCATGCTTTCGACCGGACAGGCGGCAACCCTTGCCCCGCAGGTCGATGTGGTCTACATCGGCACGGATGGCTGCTACACCTGTCACATTGACGCCAACAGCCTATGGACCGACGCCATCGAACCCCGCCTCATCGATGACGCCGTGATCAACCCACAAGCCGTAGTCCTGAACCCCGTTCAATCCCCTAGTGCCCTCCCTATCGGCGCGGCTGACGACACCCTATCGTACCGCGTAACGCCCTACCATATGTCGCTGCTGGCTGGTTATCAATTCGGCAGTGGAACAAGCGGTTCTCCCTCTGTGCCAAAGAGTAAGCCATGAACAAGTTGAAATTCTTCATTCTGATTGGAGCAGTGCTCCTCGTCGCCGGGTTTAGCCTGCTGGCGCTTGGCAGCCTGCCACTTTCTGCTCAGGACGAACCCCCGGATTACACGGGTGCAAGCGAGTGCGCCGACTGTCACCGTGACCTCGCCCGGCGGCACGACGACTCGCTGCACGCGCTGACGCTGAACGACGACGAGGACGCGATCCTCGCCGATTTCGACAGCGGTGAAGATGTCCGTCAGGTGCAGTTCCCCGGCGAAGATGCGCCGCGCGCCTTCACCGCCGACGACATCGCCTTCACGGTCGGCACGGGACACTACGTCCAGCGCTACTTATATGAGGTCGATAACCGCGATTACCGCGTGCTCCCCGCCGAATGGGATGTGACGACGGGCGCATGGCGTCCGCTCACGCTGGCGGACTCGTGGGAAGACCCCGCCTACGACTGGGAACAGAGTTGCGTCGGCTGCCACGTCACCGGCTTCGACCTTGAGCGGGAACGCTGGGAAGATGACGGCGTACAGTGTGAAGCGTGTCACGGTCCCGGCGAAAACCACGTCGATGCCGCGCGCGATGCCGGACGTAACCCCAACGACGAGGAATTGGCGGAAATCCGCGCCGCGATCAACCCCGCCGTCGATCCGCAAACCTGCGGACAATGCCACAGCCGGGGCACGAGCGCCGATGGGCGTCCGTATCCGGTCGGCTACTACCCCGGCGGCAGCCTCGCGGACTCGTTCACGCTGGTCACGCTTGACCAGACCGATCACTGGTGGTCAACCGGGCACGCCAACCAGATGAACATGCAGTACAACGAGTGGGTCAGCTCGGCTCATGCGCGGTCGCTCGTCGATCTGGTCGATGCCGAAAACGCCGATCCTAGCTGCCTGACCTGCCACAGCGCCGACAGCACGTATATTGCTCGCCTGACTGCCGCCGTCGAAGCCGGTGACCGTGAAGGCGCAGCGCCCGAACCGCTCACCCTCGAAACGGCACAGTACGGGGTAAGCTGCTCAAGCTGCCACTTCCCGCACGTCGAAAACGAACTCGCCGCTGACCTCGCGCAAGAGCCATATGCCTTGTGCACAAGCTGTCACACCAACACGGGCTATGAAGACGGCATCCATCACCCGTCGCAAGAGATGTGGGAAGGCACGCCAGTCGTCGCGGAAGTCGCGCCAGAACCGGGCGTCCACTACCTGACGGAAGATGGTCCAAGCTGCACGACCTGTCACGCGGCAGATGTCCCGGTCGATGCGGGTCAGCGCGTCAGCCACAGCCTCGCGCCGATCATGCCCGGCGCGACGATCACCGAAACGGCGCTGCAAGACAACTGCACCGCCTGCCACGCCGAAGTCGAATCGCCCGCGTTGATGCAGGAATTGATCGACGACATTCAAGCGAACACCCAGATGCGGTTGGATACGGCGCGCGCCGCCGTTAGCGACGAAACCCCCGCTTGGGTGATCGACGCGCTCGATTTTGTCGAAGGCGATGGTAGTCTGGGCATTCACAACTATGCTTACTCGGACGCGCTGCTGGATGCGGCTTATGAAGCCCTAGGCTTGTATCCCCCGGCGGGCGAGTGACGGAGAACCAATCTGATGCGTAATCACACTCACTCATGGATCATCCTGCTCGTCGGCGTCGGCTTGACGCTGATCCTCGCCGGACTGTCGCCGCTGCTGATCGCGTCTGCGCAGGAAGCGACGCAGGAGGTCACGCCGGAAGTCGCGGAGGTCACGCCGGAAGCGACCGTCGAAGGTATGCCCGGTGCGGTGCTCTACGATACCGAACCCCCTGCCGCGATCACGGGCGATAACAGCTACTGCATGGTGTGTCACAGCCGTCCTTGGAAGACGGTCACGCTGGGCGACGGCACGATTCAGAATCTGTTCGTCAACCCGGACACGATCCATGCCTCAGTCCATGGCACGGACAGCGAAGCGGGCGAACTCGGCTGCGTCGATTGTCACGGCGAAGACTCGTTCCCGCACAACAACCCCAGTCCCGCCGACGGACGCGCCTACACGCTCTACGCCGTTGCGCTGTGCGGAAGCTGCCACATTGAAGAAGTCAACGAGCTTCAGAATGGTCTGCATGAGCTGGCGATTGCCGGTGGCAACCATGAAGCCGCCGTCTGCACCGACTGTCACGGGGCACATGATATTCAGCCCGTCGTCGAGCAGCCCGAATTGATCGCGGGCGTCTGCGGTAACTGCCACGAGACCACGCTGGTCGAATGGCGCGGGGGCGCACATGCCACCGCTGATCCGCTCGGCTGCGCTACCTGCCACTCACCGCACAGCCAGCAGCTTCGCGTCGGACCGACGACGACTGACCTGTGCCTCAACTGTCACGAAGACACGGAAGAGCGCTTCATCCACCAACTGCATCGGAACGATCAAGCGGTCGAAGTCGTCGCGTGTGTCAACTGCCATATGTACACGGGCGGTCAAACCGAAGATTTGGAAGTGCTCAACATTTCTACGCTGGCGGGTGAAACAGGTCACACGATGCGCATGGACGCTACGCCCTGCACCACCTGTCACGAAGAAATGGTCGCCAGTGGGGAATGGGAGCGCATCATCGCCGGCGGTAATCCGTCGCTGGCAATCGCGCCGACCCCGCAGCCCGCAGCCGCTGCCGAAGATGATCTCGAAACTGCCGTGCGCGAAAGCAGCCAGACAAGCTATGTCCCGCTCATTCAAGGGCTGATCCTCGGCTTGGGCTTCGGTGTGACCTTCGCCGCCGTGTTCATCGCGCGGGGCAATCGCGCTGCTAACAAAGCTGAGGCGGACAAACCATCCGCTGAGAATTCGTCAGAGGAATAGTCATGACGCAAGTAACCACCCCTCCCCCCGCGCCTGAGGAGAAAGCAGCCAAGCTGAATATCCTCTCGCGGCGGGATTTCATCACCTTGCTGTTGGGCGGCGGCGCGACGATGGTGCTGGCGGCGACGCTCGCTCAGCCGCTCGACACCTTCGCGCGCGAAATTCTGCAAGACCGCACGCGCCACCCGCATGAGGGTGACTCCAACTATCGTTGGGGCATGGTGATCGACCTGAGCAAGTGCATCGGCTGCGACTACTGCGTGTGGGCGTGCCAAGCGACCAACGACACCGCCGACGACATGCGCTGGAACATTCGCATCGACGATACGACGCCGGTCGGCAGCACCTTCCACCTGACGCGTCCGTGCCTGCACTGCCAGCACGCGCCGTGTGTCTCGGTGTGCCCGGTCGGCGCGACCTACGTGCGCGCGGATGGCATCGTCGCCATGGATTACGCCAAGTGCATCGGCTGTCGCTACTGCCAGACCGCGTGCCCCTACGGCGCACGGCAGTTCAACTGGCTCGAACGCAGTGACGTCAACACGCACGCGCCCGAATGGGGTGAACCGGAAGTTCCCCGCCGTCCGCGCGGTGTAGTCGAAAAATGCACCTTCTGCGTCCACCGTATCGACGCGGGCTTGGCGGCGGGCTTGATGCCCGGCGTTGACGAAGCCGCGACTCCGGCGTGCGTCAACGTGTGCCCGGTACAAGCGCGCTTCTTCGGCAACCTCAATGACCCGAACAGCCGTGTGTCGCAGATCATCGCATCCGTGCCGACGCTGCGTCTGCGCGAAGACCTCGGCACCGATCCGAACGTGTATTACATTCCACCGGAGGGGCTGGTCTAAATGGCAACCGTAACGACAACTGCTCCGCAGCCACCTGCGCCCGCTGTCATGCCCAAGCGGACGCGCTTTTCGCCGCTGTTCCTCGGCTGGATCGCGCTGCTGGTCGTCATGCTGACCATCGGCGTGATCAGCGCGCTCCATGTGCTGATCAACGGCTTGGGCGTGACCAATCTCTCCGACGAACTCCCATGGGGCTTATGGATCACCGTTGACCTGTCGTCCATCGGCTTGGGCGCAGGCGCGTTCACGCTCTCGGCGGCGGTCTACATCTTCGGCATGAAGCGCTACGAGGCGATTGCCCGCGCCGCTGTGCTGGTCGGCTTGCTCGGCTACTCGTCGGCGATGATCGCGCTGTTCGTGGACATCGGGCGTTTCGACCGCTTCTACCATCCGGTGCTGTACTGGAACGTGCATTCGGTCTTATGGGAAATCACGATGTGCGTGATCCTGTACTCCAGCGTGCTGGTGACCGAACTGCTGCCGATCATCGTGGAAAGCACGCCGCTGCGCCGGATTAAGCTGCTCAATTCCTTCTCGCACTTCGTCCACCGGCTGATGCCGTTCGCGGCGCTGCTCGGCATGGGCTTATCCCTGCTGCATCAATCGTCGCTCGGCGCGACCTACGGCATTCTGACCGCGCGTCCGTTCTGGTATTCGCCGTCCGCGCCCGTGCTGTTCATCCTCTCGGCGATTGCGGCGGGCGTCTCGCTGACCGTGTTCGTGACCGTCCTCTCCGGCAAGCTGATGCGCCGCCAGATGGTGCCCGATAACATCCTCAACAATGTGGCGATGTTCGCGGGCTTCATGTGCTTGGCGTACCTGTACCTCAAGCTGTGGAGCTGGGCGGCGACGAATTACTACAGCCACGTCCCGGAGCAGCAGCTCGGCGTCGAGATTCTCGCGCAGTACACGCCGTACAACTTCACCTTCTGGTTCGGCGAAGTCCTGTTCGGCGCGCTCGTCCCGGCGATGTTCTTCTTGTGGAAGCCGCTGCGCCGCAACCGCTATGCCCTGATGATCGCCGCGCTGATGGTGATCGCCGGGCTGGTGATCAACCGCTGGAACATGACGCTCTCCGGTTTCGTCATCCCGCTCGACTGGTCGCCGGGCGTGAGCAACGTCTTCCAAGTCAACAACTACGCGCCCGCTCCGGTCGAATGGGGCGTCGCCATCGGCATTGTCGCCTACGCGTGGATAGCATTCACGCTCGGCGTGCGCTTCTTGCGGTTGTACCCCGAAGCCCGCGACTTGAAGACGGGCGAGAAGGTGTTCTCCGACCTGCATCACGACGAGCACCACCATTAGCACGACGGACACAATATCTGTCGTAGGGGCATGAACTATCATGCCCCTACAGCTTTACCCGCACATGTATTCCGGCTCGTTATCCGCTGACAGGGCGATGTCGCGCAGCAGTTCTTCGTACTGCGCGAACTGCGCCGTATCCACCGAAGCATCGATCAAATATGGACGTCCGCTCCCGCTGAAGTCAAAGCGGATGAAGCCGCTGCGTTCCCCGGTCGTATAGGGGACAGCCTCGGTGATCGTGCTCCACGTCCGGCACTCAACGCGCGGCATCGCCGCCTCGATCACCGCTGCGTCCAGCCCGTAGGCTTCCGCCAGCGCGTTGACGTCGAACGTCCGCGTTTCGGTCGAGAAGCCGAATTTCGTCATCGGGATCAGCCGCGCGTGTGGGCTGCCTTCGGTTTCGACTTCCGGCTCGAGCAGCACCGTGAACGGCGAGAGGGTGATGCGCCCGCCGAACTGGTAGAGATCCGAAAACTCCTGATCTTCTTCATTCTCGATCCGTTCGCCCCAGCCTTCCGGGTAGCCGACCAGAACGCCGTAATTCGGGAAAGCCTCATTTTGCATGTTCAGCACGCCGAAGTACAGCGTGTTGCGCAGAGTCGCCGACCTGTAGAACTGGTACAACTTAGGGTAACGGAGCATGGCGTTGTACTGCTCGACGTTCGCCTGCCAATCCTCATTCGTCGTCAGTATTTCGAACGTGACGGAGGTCGGGTAATACCAATCGCCGGGGACATGCAGCACAAAATTCTGGTGGCTGTCGCGGTCATCCGGCAGTTCAAACAAGTCGTCCGGCACGAGCGTGCCATACACCGTCGTGTAATAATCCATGCTGTAGGTCGCCCGGAAGACCATCATCGGCGGGGTCTCCTCGCCGCGCGCGAACGCCGCGAACGTATCCCATGTGACTTCCTCCGGCGCAATCACGTAGACGGGCGAATCGTACTCCGAGCCGTTCGGGTCGGTCACCTGCTGGAGCGTCCAACCTTCCGGGTAGCGCACGTCAATCCCGGTCAGGTTAAAGTCATTGTGGTCAACATCGTCGATGTGTGTCCGGTTCGGCAGCAGCGCCTCTAGGTCTGGATCGTAGAAGAACCGTGTCGTGCAGCCGAAGAATTCCAGCGGATCGACTATGCCTGTCAAGTCGATACGGTTCGGCTGATTCGCTGCGTCCGCTACGGGGGCGAACATCGGGTCGAGCGTCATTTGCTCCGGCGCAAGCTGACCATACAGCCGCGTGACGTAAGCGAAGCGATCAGTAAACTCGGTCAGCAGCGCGCTCTCGGCGACCGACTGCGCGGGCAGATCGCTCGTCGGCATAGCGTATTCGGTGACGAAGAATTTGCCGTCATATTCGGCTTGCAGGTCGTTCAGAAGCCAAGCGTAGTTCGTCCCGCCGTAGTAGTTGGTGTCGCCACCCGCAAAATGTCCTATGCGCCCGCGAATCTGGGTGAAATCGACCTCGGCATCTGCCCAATTCTCTGGCGCATAGCGGGTGTCTCCGAAAATCCACACGTAGAGCGGCAGTATCTCGGCGGAAGCTGCCGCCGCCAAGCGGATCGGGATCATCGGCTGGTCGGCGGTGAAGGTCACGCGCACAGGTTGAATATCGTCCACACCCGCGCTCGGCGCAAGGCGCATGGCGAGGAATTTCATGCCCATCGCCACGTAATCCTCGATCACGGGAACAGCCGCATCGGGGATCGCGTAGCCTTTGTCTTGCAGCCACGCGATCAACTCGTCCGGGTCGTCGTTGTCGATCACGACGTATTCATAGGGACCAACCGCGCCGTAGGTGATCCCGCCACCGCCGCCAAAACCCTGATTGACGGATGCCCCGGCGCAGTAATCCGGAGGCGGTGTGAAGACGCGATTGGTCAAGTCCTGCAAGCGGTCGAGATCCTCCGTCTCCGCGACTTCGACCGCGCTCGGCACCGATGGAACGGGCAAAATCCAGCTAAATTCCGCCGGATCACCCTCGTAACCGATCCCGACGACGGCGGTGATCGTGCCATCGCCGTTGACGGTGAAAATCATACGTTCAGCAGTTTGATCAATTGGCACGGAGGCGAACAATCCGCCGCACGCCAGTACCACTAATGGAGCAGCCAAGAGGAGAAAGACGACGAACGCGGGAACAACCAGACGACTACGCATCCAACTTATCCTTTGTGTGCAATATGGCTGCTGTCACTATAGCATAAGTTGGAGTGCG
>JACSRG010000423.1 GCA_014879865.1 Anaerolinea sp. | reverse complement strand
GGTCCCGCGAATGCGACGGTTGGCGTCTCGTTGTTCGATGTGAACGAAGTTAAGGAAGAAGTCTGGACGGATCACCTTGCCGCCGGGACGAACCCGAAGACCGGGTACGAAGAGTGGACGCAGATGTGTATCAAGCTGAGCGCGTTCACCACCGTTGATCTGACGCAGATCGACAAGATTCAGTTCGCGCTGTACTGGGCAGGCACGTACTATGTCGATAACATTGCCTTCGGCAAGGAACTGACACGCGGCGAACAAATGACGCTGACGACGGTTCAGGGCTTTGAAGCCGAAGAGACATACTACAGCGATTATCAAGCTGACCTCAGCCTGAGCACCGAGATCGTGCATGAAGGCGCAAGTTCGCTCATGGTCGCCAGCGAATCGGGCGAATGGCACGCGTTCGGCGCGTATCCGAGCGAGCGTCCGCTGGATGTCAGCGGTTATGACGCCCTGTGCTTCTGGATTTACGACACCAGCACGTTGAGCGATACGGGTCCCGCGAATGCGACGGTCGGCGTTTCGCTGATCGACGTGAACGAAGTCAAGGATGAGGTCTGGACGGATCATCTGGCAGCAGGCGGAAATCCGACGACGCAGTTCGAGGAATGGACGCAGATGTGCATCAACCTTGATGCCTATCTCGTCGCCGACCTGACGCAAATTGACCGCATTCAGTTGGTAGTCTACTGGGCAGGGACGTACTACGTGGACGATATCGCCTTCGGCGTACTCAATCCGACGGAATAAGCCACTTCTCCGCACGTAACCAATAGAAAACGCCCGGTGACGATCCAAATGCCACCGGGCGTTTTCGTTGATCCGTTTAGTTCGCCAGCCAATCGAGGATGACGCGGTTGAATTCTTCGGTGGCTTCCCACATCGCAAAATGCCCGACACTGCCCATCAAGTACAGGTCGGAATCCGGGACGAGCGTCGCCATTTCGAGATCGTGTTCAATGTAGATCGCTTCTTCTTGCATACCGTCGATGAAGAGGGTCGGCGTGGTGATGCTGTTCATCTGCTCGACCGAGTAGTTCGGTTCGGTTGCCCACATGTTGCCGATGTTGGCGAGGAAGGCGTCGAAACCGTCGGGTGTCGGGGAGAGCAGCACATAGTCGCCCGCCGCCATTTCGATGTAGGCGTTGAAGCGTTCGCTCTCGCCAACATCGGCGCGCACGCCGGACGGGTTATAGTTCGCGCCGTAAGCAACCAGCTTGATCAGGCGATCCGGGTTATGGATGGCGATGTCCAAGCCGATAATGCCGCCGTCGCTCCACCCGACGAGGTAGAAGCTTTCGATGCCGAGATAGTCCGCCAGCGCCAGCACATCCGACGCCATCAGCGCGTAGCCGATCTGCTGTTCGGACATCGTGCTGCGCCCATGACCGCGACTGTCCGGCGTGACGACGTAATAGTCTTCCATGAAGGCGGGAATCTGGTTGACGAAGTAGTCGGCGTTGCCCAAACCACCGTGCAGCAGGAAGACCGCCGGGTTCGCCGGATCGCCATAGGTGGCGTAGTACATCTCGATGTCGTTGACCGGAGCCATACCCGATTCGGTGGCAGCCGGAAGCGCCGGATCGTCTTGCGCGAACGTCACGCCAACCGCCAGCAGCATGACCATGACGAACACAAACAGAACTGCCCTTTGGAAAGCCAAGCGAAGCATTTTGTATCTCCTAAGTTGGGTAGAGTTGTTGCTTGATCCTATTAAACAGGATTTAGCGAAATCTGTCACCCAACCACAGGGAGGCTGATGCATGACGGCAGCGCGCGTGAGCGCGAAACCTTCCATGTGACCGCGCCCTGAGCCGGGATACGCACGAACGTATCTGCATCCGCGCCTGCCAGTGCGACGCGCAGGCAATGCCCGCGCCGGATGAGGGTGGAAATGGGCTGCAAGCCGAAGGTCAGCTCGACCGTCTGATGCACGGGCATGGGCGCAGCGTCCGCACGTTTGAAGCTGTGCTGCGGCATCCCCGTGACATACGGCGGCGCTTCGCTGCTGAGCTTGCGGTGGATGCCGCGCAGCTCGCCCTCGGTCAGGTAGCGCACGACGCCTTTTTCGTCCACATCCTCAAGGTAGGCGAAGAACGCGCCGTCGTCGGCGCTGGACGCGACGTGCAGCGTGATCACCGGATAGCCGGTGATTTCTAGGTCACGATCTAGGGGTGCTGAGGTGTAGGTCAACAGGCGGCGATCTTCTTGTGCCCGATCTTTGTAGACGAGCGGCTTCGCCATCTGCGTGTTCCAGCGGTTCAATTTGCCGGTCGTGGCGGCAAAATCGACCGCGTAGTCATCATGCGCGCTGGCGGCAGGTGGGAGTTCGGGCGCAAGCCCGTGATCCGCTTGAAAGTACCACGTTTGCATGTCTGTGTTTGGCAGGGGAAATTCCGTCGTCTGCTTCCATGTCTCCGCGCCGAGCGTGTAATAGAACAACGTCTTGCCGACCGGGAGTTGATCCTGCTTGAGCGTCTGTTCGAAGAACTGCGCCAGCGCACCCCATTGATCACCGTGCGGCGGGTTCGGTTTGGCGTTCGGCGGCAAAAACGGGCTGCCATGCGCGGTCATCTCGTGTTTCCACGCGCCGATCACGGCGATCTGCGGGTTGCTCAATGAGTTGTATGTCCGCAGCGCCGACTCGGCACTTGCGCCATCCAGCCAGCTACCCCACGAGAAGAGCGCTGCACCACTCGCCTCGATGTGTTCCGCCAGCGCGTGGACGCTGAAATCGTTCAGCGTCGCACCCGTGCTCCCGAATTCATCGTCACGGTACGTGATGTTCTGCATCGCCTCGAAGACGTTCGTGTTCGCTTGGTGTTCGGCGAGGGCTTGCGCAAGCAGCGTTCTGGTGGAGCGATCCGCATCGACCGGACGCACGCCCTTTGTGAACAAGCGACCCGTCCATGGGAACAGGTTGGACGGCTTCCCGCTGTCCAGCTTGGTGTTGCTGTCGTGCCATGCGCGGATAAATGCCGCATTGAAGATACCACCGGGCAGGGCAATATCCGTATAGATGTCATACTCGATTTCCTGCGGCACGACCGCCCGAACCGCGTCAACGGCGCTCCCCGCGAGGCGGAGTGCCGTCGCGCCCTCATATGAGATGCCGCACGCCCCGATTTTGCCGCTGCTCCATGCCTGCGCCGCCGCCCATTCGGCGACTTCGGCGTAATCCGCCAACTCTTCCGGTGACCAAGGATAGCGTACTGACCCCATCGAAGCGCCCGTCCCGCGTCCATCGACGACGACGAGGGCGAAGCCGCGAGGGATCAAGTAGTCGGGCAGTGGTTCGCGCGGACCGATCAACGCCTTATTCGGGCGATCCGGCACGCGCAGTTCCATGCTGCGCCAGTAGCGCGCCATAATCATGATGACGGGCAGCCGCGCGCCCGGCGCAAGGTCGGCGGGCAGCATCACATCGACGGCGATTTGCGTGCCGTCACGCATGATGAGGTACTGCGACGCCGCCTTGACGCCTTTGTGTACGGGAGCGGGTGGGGCGGCGAAGAGGTCGCCCATGCGCGTCAATGTTCGGGTAATCATAGTCGTCCTTTACTCGTCAAGTTCTTCTTCGATTCGCCGGATCGACTCATCCAGCCAGCGGATATACGCTTCTTCCAGCAGTTCGCCGTTGCGGCGGGCAACCTCCCAGAAGAACGCATCCCGCTTGAGTTCCGGGTTTTGTGCTGCACCCTCGCGGATGTCCGCCGGAATCTGCGTGTGAAACAGATCAAGCTGCTGTTGATGCAAGGCGCGCTGCAAGCGAAGCTGAGTCAGCATCGTCTGTTTATCCAGCTTTGCGCCGAAGAACACGCGGATGATCAGCGCGTCTTTGGTGGGTTCCGTCTCCGTCATCGGCTGCGCCAACCACGTTAGCAAATCAGCCTTACCCGCCGGGGTGATGTGGTAAATCCGGCGATCTGGCTTGTCCGCCTGTTCCTCGATCTGAGACGTCAGCAAGCCTTCCGCTTCGAGCGTGTCGAGCGTGCGGTAAATCTGGCTGGTTTGCGCGTACCAGAAATGCTTGGTCGTGCGATCCACGAACTGTTTGAGCTGGTACCCCGTTAGCGGCTGATACGACAGCCCGCCGAGCAAAACATACTTCAACACGAGATTTCCTCTTACGTACAGCACTAATTATATTCCACTTATGGAATAACACAATTACGGGATAACTTAAAGAACAGGCACAACACGAAAATCAGTATAATCGTAAGGGACATTTCCACTAGCGCCGGGGAATCACACCTAATGCTCAAATCCGCTACGCTGTTACTGCGCGAGACGATTAAGGAATGGAACGAAGATAATGCCACGCATATCGCCGCAGCACTGGCATACTACGCGATATTCTCGCTCTCGCCGCTGCTCATTGTCATCGCGCTGATTCTGGGCTTGGTGATCGACCAGCGCACGGTAGAAACCGGGCTGGTCGAGAATATCGAGCTGACGCTCGGACAGCAAGCCGCACAGTTGATCGGATCGCTGCTGGTGCGGCGTCCGACTGCCAGCGATGTCGTCGGGTCGGTCATCTGGTTGGCGATCATCCTGTGGGGTGCATCGGGCATGTTCGCGCAGCTTCAACTCGCGCTCAACAAAATCTGGGAAGTTCGACCGAAACCCGGACGGTCGCCGCTGGTCATCCTGAAGATCCGTTTACAATCCTTCATGATCGTCGCACTGGCGGCAATCGCGCTGCTTGGCTCGATGGTGGTCAATACGGCGTTGAGCGCGCGGCTTGCTGCACCAATCCCGGTCGAAGCTGATTATCTTGAACTGGGCGCGAATGGCGAACAGGTTGCGCCCGAAGCTGAGCCGCTCTCGGCGCTGATCATCGTGCCGATCCGCGTCATTCAGTTCCTCGTTTCGCTTGCCGTCATGACCTTCATGATCGTCGTCGTCTTCCAAGTGCTGCCCGACGTCGATATTGGCTGGCGTGATGTCATCGTCGGGTCACTGTTTACGGCAGTGCTGCTGTACTTGGGTCAGTTCGGGGTCGGTCTGTACCTCTCACGCGCAGATGTCGGATCGATTTTCGGCGCAGCAGGATCGCTGACCGTGATCCTCGTGTGGATTTACTATTCGGCGCAAATCCTGCTGTTTGGCGCGGAATTCACCGAGGTCTGGGCGCGTCATCACGGCAGTCACATCCGCCCGGATGCTGATGCGGTCTGGGAAAACGAGTTCAAAGCCAAGCGTGAAGCCGAACGTTCACGCCGACTAAAGGCGGACACCAATCCGTCGCAAGACTGACCGGCGCTGAGAAAAGTGGCTAGGACAATCGTCAGGCGGAAATCCGAAATCAAAGTCCGGCGCACGTCCGGCGACTACACCGCCAGAATGGGCTTTAATCAGGACATTCACGTAGGATGTTCTGAGGTTGATGTCATGTCTTTTGCTACGAAACGCAGCGCCGTTGTCATCGGCGGCAGTATGTCCGGTTTGCTCACGGCGCGCGTCCTCGCCGATCACTTTGATCAGGTCACGATTGTCGAGCGCGACCGGATGAATACCGCTGCTGAACTGCGTGCCGGTGTGCCGCAGGGCTATCACGCGCACGCGCTGCTGGTGCGCGGTCGCCAGATTATGGAAAACTTGCTCCCCGGTCTGGAAGATGATCTGGTGGCGCAGGGCACGCACAAGCTCGACATGGCGGAGAGCGTGCTGATTCGCTTCAAGTCGGGCTGGACGAAGCGCATGAAGTCCGGGTTGGACGTGTTCAGCATGAGCCGTCCGCTGCTCGAAGGGCGCGTGCGCAGCCACGTCCTCAGCCACGCGAAAATCACCGTCCGCGAAGGCGTCGATGTCCTCGGTCTGCTCGGGAGCGAGGATCGCAGCACGGTCACGGGGATCGAAGTTCGTGAACGCGGCAGTAAGACTTCGGAGACGCTTTACGCCGATCTGGTTGTCGATGCGAGCGGACGATCCGCCAAGACGCCCGAATGGTTGGCGGAACTGGGCTACGAAAAACCCGAAGAAACCGCGATTGATGCGTTTGTCGGCTACAGCACGCGCTGGTACGAAATACCCGCCGACTTCGCCGGGGATTGGCAGGGCATGTGGATTCAATCAGTGCCGCCGGTTCTGCCGCGCGGTGGCATCCTCATTCCGATTGAGGGCAACCGCTGGCAGGTGACGCTGTTCGGAATCGGCAAGGATTACCCGCCGACCGACGACGAAGGTTTCCTCGCGTTTGCACGTTCGCTGGCGAGCACGCGGTTGTATGATGCGATCAAGAATGCGACGGCGATCACGCCCGCGCACGGCTACCGCAACACGATCAACCGGATGCGCCACTATGATAAGCTGGAACGCTTCCCCGAACGCCTGATCGTGATCGGCGATGCGTATGCCCACTTCAACCCGACGTATGGTCAGGGGATGACGGTTGCAGCACTAAGCGCGGACGCGCTGGCGACCCTGCTGCGCGAACGGAATGGCGCTCTCGATGGACTCGGGCGTGAATTCCAGAAGCGCGCGGCAAAGGTGCTTGCTCCTGCATGGATGATGACCACCACCGAAGATTTGCGCTGGAACACAACGGTGGGCGGCAAACACACGATGATGACTCGCGTCATGCACTGGTATACCGGCGCGATTCTGGCGCTCATCCCGGAAGACGAGGCGATCTACCGCGCGTTTCTGCCCGTGCAGCACATGCTGCGCCCAGCCACGACCCTGTTCGCGCCGCGCATTCTCGCCAAAGTGATCGCCTTCACGCTGCGTCGTGAGCGCAAGCAGCCCGCGATCATGACGACGCAGGAACTCAAGGCAGTCCGGCAGGGTTAAGCCAGCCTTCTAGAGAATGTCGCGCAGCGCGGTCATCGCCGCGTGATAGCCACACATGCCGTGCACGCCGCCTCCGGGCGGCGTCGCGGATGAGCAGATGTACACCCCTTTGATCGGCGTGCGGTACGGATTGATTTGCAAGGTTGGACGTGTGAATAACTGGCGCAAATCCTGCACGCCGCTGTTGATGTCTCCCCCGACATAATTCGCATTGTAGGCTTCCATCTGCTGCGCCGTATGGACGCGTCGTCCGATGATAATGTCCTTGAACCCCGGCGCATAGCGTTCGATCTGCGCGTCGATGAGCGGTGAATAGTCGTTCGGCGATCCGTTGGGCACGTGACAGTATGCCCAACCGATATGTTTCCCCTCAGGGGCGCGTGTCGAGTCGAATAGGGTCGGTTGGACGACGAGCGTATATGGCTCATCGACTTGGTGACCGGAGAATGCCGCGCGTTCACTGGCGCTGATCTTCGCCAACGTGCTGCCCAGATGCACTGTCCCCGCCAGCGCACATTCACGCGCCCGCCATGGGATCGGTTCGCTCAGGGCGTAGTCCACTTTGACGACACCCATGCCATAGCGATAGCGTTCAAGCTGGTGGCGGTAGCCTGCCGGAAACGCATCGCCGACCACTTGCAGCAGCGTACGCGGCGACGTGTCGAACAGTTGCAGCGGGGCGGGGGGAATATCCGCCAGCGACCTAACTTCCATCCCGGTGACGATCTCGCCGCCCATCGTCGCCAAATACCGCGCCATTGCCATGCCGATGCTGCGTGATCCGCCACGCGCCAGCGCCCACCCCACCCCATGCAGGAGCATACCCAACATCAAGCCGAACGAAGCGGTGGCGATCTTCTCAAGCGGCATCATCGCATGGGCGGCGAGTCCGGCGAACATGCCGCGCGCTGCCTCGGTCTGGAAGGTGCGCCGCGCAAAACCACTCCCTGATTGCAGCGCCTTGAGACCGAAACTCGCCATGACGAATGGATGGCGCGGGAAATGGATCGGGGCGAGAAACTCGTTCAAAATGGCAGACTGATTGTGTACGAGGTATTCCATCAGGCGGCGGTACGCCTCCTCATCGGGACCTAAGCGGGCGGCAGTCGCCGGGATCGACTTTTCGAGGATGACCGCCGTATCGTCGAGCATGGGATGCGCGAGTCCTGCGGTGGGATACACCCATTCCAGACCGTACTCGTGCAGCGGGAGGTCGTGGAAGAAGGGCGACGCGACGCCGAGCGGGTGAACGCTGGAGCAAACATCGTGCCAATACCCCGGTTCGGTGAGTTCCATCGTACGCATTCCGCCGCCCAGCGTGTCTTTCGCTTCGAGCACAAGGACTTTGCGTCCCGTTTTCGCCAGCGTGATCGCCGCTGCCAACCCATTCGGACCCGACCCAACGATCACTGCATCATAGGTAGACATTCACTGCTTTTCCTCTCAGCTATGGCAGAATATGCGCGAACGGACTTATACTTGTTCAAGCGAAATACAATCTGAACCATTGAGGTCGCTAATGTCTCCAACGCTTGGAGTGACCGGGCGCTACGTGCTGCACGACAAACTTGGGGAGGGCGGAATGGGCGAGGTCTATGCCGCGTTTGATCGCCTTACCAGTACTAAAGTCGCGCTGAAACGGGTGTTGGTCACGCCTCAAAAGCTCGTATTCAACACTCGGATTGACACTGTGGGTGCCGATGTCGATCTGCGCCGCGTCTGGGCGAATGAGTTCCGTGTACTCTCATCTCTGCGCCATCCGCACATCATCAGCGTCTTGGATTACGGATTTGATAACGAGCAATTTCCGTATTATACCATGACGCTGATTCCTCAGCCGCGCACAATCATCGAGGCGGGTAAAAACTTCAGCTTGTCCGGGCGGATTGAGGCGTTCGCGCAGATGCTGCAAGCCCTTGCGTACCTGCACCGGCGCGGAATCCTGCACCGCGATTTCAAGCCGGCGAACGTGCTGGTCGATGAACGGGACGCGGTCAAAGTGCTGGATTTCGGGCTGGCGGCACAGGAAGGCGTACGGGGATCAACGGGGACGCTGGCGTACATGCCGCCCGAAATCATTCAGGAAGGTGAGGCGACGCAGCAAAGCGACCTGTATTCCCTAGGGTTGGTTGCGTTCGAGCTGTTTGCCGGCACCTACCCGTTTGAGGAGGAGAATGGCAAGGCGCTCATCGATCAACTGCTGCTGCACATTCCCGACCTGCTGCTGATCCCCGAAAATTTGCGTCCGATCATCGGGCGCTTGCTCATGAAAGACCCCGCAGATCGTTACCCGGATGCGGACAGCGCGCTGTCCGATCTCGCTGCACTCACAGGCGGCGCAATTCTAGTTGAGGATGCCGTGCTTCGGGACAGCTACTTGCAGGCGGCGCGTTTCATCGGGCGCGAAGCGGAACTAGCGCTGCTGGCTCAACGGCTTGAACGCATCGTCCAGTCCGGTCAGGGGATGGGAGCAGCCTATCTGCTTGCCGGTGAAGCTGGCGTGGGCAAATCACGTTTGCTCGATGAACTGCGTACCCACGCCCTGCTGAAAGGCGCGCTGGTGCTGCGCAGTCAGTGTGTGGCGGAAAGCGCGCAGCCGTTCCAACTATGGCGTGATGTGCTGCGGCGACTCCTGCTCGAAAGTGACATCAACGATTTGGAAGCGGGGATTCTGCGCGAGATCATCCCCGATATTGCCGAACTCCTCGGACGTTCCATCCCTCCGGTCGCTCCGCTCGGCGCGGTGTCCGCGCAGGATCGTCTGGTCGAAACCATCGTCAGCCTGTTCGAGCGGCAGACGAGCGCCATCGCCCTGATCCTCGAAGATTTGCAGTGGGGCGGCGAAAACCTGATCCCGTTGGCGCGTCTTTCCAGAGCAGCGGGCAAGCTTCCTCTGCTAATCGTGGGCAGCTTCCGCAATGACGAAGCCCCGCTGCTGCCTGCCCAAGTTCCCGACATGATCGTGATCACGTTGGGACGACTCACACCCGACGAGATCGCCGACCTCAGCCGCGCCATGATTGGCGCAAGCGGGGAACAACAGCGGTTGGTCGATTATTTGCACCGGCAAAGCGAAGGCAATGTCCTGTTCTTGGTCGAGGTCATCCGCGCACTGGCACAGGAGGCGGGAAATCTGCGCGGTATCGGCACAATGGCGCTGCCGGATCATGTGTTCGCAGGCAGCATCGAGCGCATTATCACCCGCCGCATGTCACGATTACCAGTTGAAGCTGCGCCGGCGCTCCAACTGGCAGCCGTCGCCGGGCGCACCATCGACGAGGCGCTGCTGCGCTGGTTGGTCGGCGCGGATGCTGATCGCTGGCTGCAAGCGGGCATGAATGCGGCGATCCTCGAAGTGGTCGATGCCCAACTGCGTTTTGCGCATGATCGACTGCGCGACGCGGTGATCAGCATGATCCCTGAAGCGGAACTGCCGCAGTACCATCAAAGCATCGCCGAAGGGCTGGAACATCTCTACCCGGATGCCACGCATCTCGCCGTCGTTCTGTATGAGCATTGGCGGGCGGCGGGGAATTCGGAAAAAGAAGCCTACTATGCCGTCATGGTGCTGGAACAGCGCATCATGCTTGGGATTTTGCCCGAAGCCACGCAGATGATGGAAAAGGCGCTGGTGCTCCAGCCGCAAGACCCGCGCTTACAACTTAAGCTGCTGGTGCTGGCGGGCGAGGTGTATTACGACATTGGCAAGCCAGACAACAGCTCGGAGATGTTCACCGAGGCGTTGAGCCTCGCCAAACGCCTGAGCGAACCCGTGATGGAAGGGCGCGCGCTGGAAGGATTGGGCAATGCGGCAACCGCCCTCAGCAGCTTCGACGCTGCCGAGCGCTGGTATGATCAGAGCATCGCCCTTCAACAAGCGTACGGCGACATTCGTGGGCTGGCGAGTTCACTCCATTACTTGAGCATCCTCCAGCGAATGCGCGGAAAGTACGATCTATCGTGGACGGCGCTCCAAGACAGCATCCGCCTCCGCCGGGAAAGCGGCGATTTGCGCGGAGTCGGCGACAGCCTGTACCAACTGGCGGTTCATGCGCGCCAGCGCGGCGAGTATGCGGCTGCGATTCAGTATTTGACGGAAGGCACGCAGCTTCGCCGCGAGATCGGCGACGGGCGCGGGCTTGCCGACGATCTGAACAACCTCGGCATCTGCTATGTGCTGACCGGAGCGCTCGAACAAGCGCAGGCGACGCTCATGGAGAGTTTGAATCTGCGCCAAGTGCGCAACAACGAACGCGGCGTTGCGAGTTCGCAAAACGCGCTCGGCGAACTGGCGCTGGTGCGAAGCAAGTTCGGGGCGGCACTGCGCTGTTTCACACTAGGGTTGGCGATCTGGTCGAGCAAATCGGATCAGTGGAATATCGCCAACAGCTATGCCAGTGTCGGCTATACGCAAGCGCGCATCCGCGAAATACTCTCGGCGAAGGTCAATCTCTACGAAGGGCTGTATATCGCCCGCCGGATTTCGGCGGGGTTCATCATTTTGAAAGCCTTGATCGGCTGGGCGCAGGTCGCGCTGCTGGAAGGCGACAATCTCCATGCCGCGCTGCTGCTCGGCGTGATCGATCAACACCCCGCGCTGACCGCGCAGCTCCGGCAGGTCTATTACGCACCCGTTTTCGCGCAGTTCGACGCCGAAACTTACGCGGTCGAATACGCGCTTGGCAAAGAGTCAGACGTGCAGGGCGTCGTCAACCTGACGTTGAAGCAAGCGCAGGACGGGTTTTAGGTCCGGCTGAGCGCGGATTCCACTTCGGCGAATCGCGGCGCGCTTGGAGCGCCGCCGACATTGAGTGTCGCCAAGCCGCCGCAGACATTGCCCCAGCGCAGGCATGTCTCCGCATCATGACCCGCCAGCCGCGCGGCGAGAAACCCGGCGTTGAAGACATCACCCGCCCCGGTCGTATCGACGGGGGTGAGGTCGAGTGCCGGGACGTGAATCCGCCCGGATTCGCTCCACAGCCACGCGCCATTCGCTCCATCTTTGACGACCAGCGTCCGCGCGAATGCCCACAATGCCCCGGCAGCCGCGTCGAGCGTGTCCTGACCGGTCAGGCGACACGCCTCGGACGCATTGGGCATGAACAGATCGAGTTGGCGCAGAGTTGACTGCACCAGCGGGTCGTCAAGTTTGTGCGGGCGCTGCTGACAATCCATCGAGATCGTGATCCCACGCGCGCGCCACTGCGCCAGTAGGTCGGGCAGGCGCGGGTCGATCAGCAATCCCGGGAAATGGATGTGGCGGCAGTTCGCTGCCTCGACGGTCTGCGCGATGCTTGGAATCAAATCGGGCAGGGGATCGACGTAGCTGACGAAAGCACGGTCGGCGGGGTACGACAGCACGGCGGTCACGCGGCGCATGGGCACATCCAGCGCAGTGACCAACTCTAGCGCGATGCCTTCGCCGCGCAGCCAAGCGCCGACGAATTGACTGGCAAAATCCGTGCCGAGCATCCCGATCCAGCCGACAGCGACGCCCAAGCGCCGCAGCGCGACCACCGTGTTGATCGCGCCGCCGCCGGGGACAAACTGCAAATCCCGCGCATAGATTTCCGTCCCCGGCGCGGTCGGCTCGGTCAAGCCCGTGAAGATTACGTCGCAGAAGTAATGACCGGGGACGAGGATATCACACTGCATTAGTGCCACGTCCCGACGTGATCGCGGTGCGCGGTCAAGAATGCGCCGACGAGCTTTTCCGCCAGCGGATACGAACCGATCAAGGGGTGGACGGTCAGCGCTTGGATAGCGAGGTCGGTCGAGCGTTCGAGGATCGCCCGCGCCGCCAGCCGCTCGTACTGCTTCACGTCGCGCATGAGCAAGTACTGTGGTTCGGGAATCGCGCCAATGTGAATCGGGCGCACGCCCCCCGCGTCGATCCAGCAGCTTACCTCGACGATGTCGTCGGCTTCCAGCCCGGCAATCGCGCCGTTGTTCGGCACGTTCAAACCGGTATACAGCGGCGTGTTGCTGGCAATCGCCTCGATGCAGCCGAGCGCGACGGCGGCGTAGCCTTCTTCGTCTTCGGCGACGGGCGGCAGCTTAACGCGATCCGCGCCGCCACGCGTGTGCGCCATGTACGACGCGCTGCGCCGTTCCATCACCGAACGCCATGTCTCGAGCGCGGCTTCGGCTGTGTCTGCCGCTTCGAGCCGCCGCAGCAAGTCGGTCGTCAATCGCAGCACTTCCTCGCCGCGCGTTTCCGGTTTTGCCAGCAGCGCGGCAAGCGCTTCGTCGCGGTGATAGAAATAATGCAGATACTCGTTGAGGAACGTCCCCTGCCAGCGGCGCAGACCGGGCGCGAAGCTCGCCATGTGTGTTGCGCCGACGAAACGCTCGTCGTTGAGCAGACCGGGCAGGACTTCTTCGCCTGTGCCGCCGCTGCCGTCGATCTGGACGGAGCGTGTCCACGACAGGTGATTTAGTCCATAGACCTCATGAAACACCCGTTTGAGGGGGACACCCATGTAGCGGCTGACCGCGTGCTGTGCGCCGTTGGCACTGTCGCAGATGCCAATCACTCGCTCAATCCCGGCGTAATGCAGCCCCTGCGCGACCAAGCCAGCCGGGTTGGTGAAGTTGTAGACCCATGCTCCCGGCGCGCCGATTTCGGCGACCATGCGCGCATAATCGAGGATGGCGGGGAGGCTGCGCATCGCCATCGCAAAGCCGCCAGCGCCGGTCGTTTCTTGCCCCAGTACGCCGTGCTGAAAAGCGATACGCTCGTCGGCGGCGCGTCCGGCTTCCAAACCGGGGCGGATCGATGTGACGACGTGTTCGGCGTCGCGGATCGCGGCTTCGGCGTCCGTCGATAAAATCAGCTTGAAGGATGCGCCGTGCTGCTCCGCCATTGTCTGGCACAAGCCGCCGATCAGCTTGAGCTTGTCGGGCGCGTTGTCCATCAACCAGACTTCTTGCAGGTCAAGTTTTGCCGCCCGACGGACGAGCGACGGAATCAGGCGCGGTGTTCGGACACTTCCCCCACCGATGATCGTCAGCTTCATGATGACTCCACGTGATACCAATCATTTGACATGGCTTATAACACTCGCTACACTGAAATTCAAGCGTACCAATATCGAAGATGATAGGTCGAATGCAGCCTTCCAGCGTGTGTCCAATGTGTTGTCTTTCCTCAACCCGCATGGGTGGTTGAGCGTCTTCACGCTGCGCGTTCATCAAGTTGTGTACTGACGCCGCGAAGGCTTACCACCCTCGCGGCGTTTTTATTTGACTTACACAGTGACGAGGTCAAGCTATGAGAATGGTTAAACACGGTCTGAAGTTCATTTTGCTGTTGGTGCTGCTGCTCCCGCTGGCAATTTCGGCGCAGGACAATGCGACCGCCATCACCGTTGCTTTTTCTGAAGCGCAGCCGGGTACGCTTGATCCTGCTGCCGCCGCCAATGCCGATGAATTTCTGGTGCTGCGCAATGTCTACGAGGGCTTGATCGGCTATGACCCTGTGACGCTCGAACCCGTCCCCGCGCTGGCGGAAAGCTGGACGGTTTCGGATGATGGTACGGTCTATACGTTTACGCTGCGACAGGGCGTGACCTTCTCCGATGGCAGCACACTCGATGCGGCAGACGTCAAGTACACGTTGGATCGCCTCGCGGATCGGGATACCGGCACGTCATACACTGCCGGTTTGATCCTCGGCAATGTGGTTGGATGGGCAGAAGTGCGCCCGCCGACGCCGAGCGTTGGCGAAGGCACGCCGACCCCGCCGCCCGTCGAACCTGCCGACTCAATCAGCGGTGTGGAAGTTGTCGATGAACAGACGGTGCGCATCACGCTGGCGAACCCGACCTCGACGTTCCTCAGCCGCCTGACGCTCCCCGGTGGATTCATCATCCCCGAAGGCTCGGCGGACTCGACCGATTTCAACACGCAGTCGGTCGGGACTGGTCCGTACATCCTCACCGAAAACACGCCCTCGACGCAGGTCGTACTGACGGCGAATCCAAACTACTGGGGCGGCGCGCCTGCTGTTGGGCAGGTGACGATCCGCGTCATCCCCGAACAGTCGGTGCAGGTGATCGAATACGAAGCGGGCGGACTCGACATCGTGCGCGTGCCGCAGGCGGATCTGCCGCGTGTGCGCGGTGACGCCAATCTTTCGGCGCAGTTTGTCGAAATCCCGACCCTGTCCACCTTCCATCTGCGCGTCAACCTGAATGACCCGGTGTTGGGCGATCCGCTTGTGCGCCGCGCACTGGCAATGGCGATTGATCGTCAGGCGATCATCGACAGCGTGCTGCAAGGGCAGGGCGTCCCGGCGGATGGTCTGTATCCCCCCGGCTTGAGCGCCTACGATGCCGATTTCAACCCGTTCCCGTATGATCCCGAAGCGGCGCGCGCGCTGCTGGCGGAAGCGGGCTATCCTGATGGCGTGGACATCGTCTTCCGCACCGGGCAGATCGAAACCGAAGTGCGCGTGTTGAACGCTATCGCGCAGACCGCCGCCCCCGCCGGGTTCAACATCACCGTGAACTCGACCGAACGTTCGGTCTGGGATGCGGATCGCACCGCGTGCAACATGCAGGCGGGCAGCATCGCGTGGGGCTTGGACTACCCCGATCCTGAAAATGTGGCGCAGCTCGTGCTGGCGGGAACATCGCGCACGCGCATCAACTGCGGCTATGGCGAGTACGAAGGCTTCGACCGCGTGCAGGAACTATTCACGCAGGGTTTGGCGCAAGCCCCCGGTGAAGAGCGCATCGCCACCTTCCGCGAACTCGAACAATTTGCGGTCGGCGAACTGGCAGTCGTGATCCCGATTTATCACGGCGCAAGCTCGTACCTGATCAGCCCGCGCATCGGCGGCAGCCCCATTGATAATCAGGGCAACATGCGCTTCGCCAACATCACATTGAATAGCTGAAATTGGACTCACCCATTGGGGTGCGGCAGCCCGCACCCCGACAGGCTATACTACTTGCATGACACGCTACTTCGTCAGCCGCTTGGCACAACTGATCCCCACCGTGTTCGGCATTGTCACGGTGGTCTTTTTCTTGCTGCGCGTCCTCCCCGGCGATCCATCCCTTGTTTTGGCGGGCTACCGGGACGATGAAGAAACGCTGCGCACGCTGCGCGCGCAGCTTCGCCTCGACGAGCCGATCTTGAACCAGTATGTCTCGTTCCTCGGCGATGTGGCACGCGGTGATCTGGGGAACAGTTTCATTCAGCGTCAGCCCGTGACCACGCTGATCGCGCAGACCTTCCCGAATACGGCGGTGCTGGCGGTTGCTGCGATGGGGATCGCGGTCACGATTGGCGTGCCGTTAGGCATCATCTCCGCGCTGCGGCGCAATTCGATCTGGGATTTGCTCTCGCGCTTGGTCGCCTTGATCGGCGTGAGCATCCCGATCTTCTGGTTAGGGATTCAACTCCAAATCGTGTTTGGTTTGCAGCTCGCGCTGCTGCCGATCAGCGGACTCGGCTATGATAACCGGTTGATCCTGCCCGCCGTCTCTGCCAGCATGGGGATGCTGGCGCTCATGACCCGCATGACGCGCTCCAGCCTGCTCGAAGTGCTCAAGCAGGATTACGTGCGCACGGCGTACAGCAAAGGGCTGCCTAACCGCCGGGTGATTCTGCTGCACGCGCTCAAAAATGCATTCCTGCCCGTCCTTACCGTCTGGGGCACGAGCTTCGCGGGCTTGTTGAGCGGCACGCTGCTGGTCGAGGTGATCTTCAGTTGGGCGGGGATGGGACGGCTGCTCGTCCAGTCGATCAGCGCGCGCGATTACCCGATGGTGCAGGGGATCGTGATCGTCTTTGCCTTGATCTACGCGCTAATGAACCTGCTGATCGACCTAGTTTACCCGCTCCTCGATTCGAGAATCCGCTATGGCTGAGATTGCCGCGCCGCCGATCACCGTCCATGAACCCCGGTCGCCGCATCGGAGAGCCGTGCGCCGCTTTCTCGCCAACCCATCCGCCTTGATCGGTCTGGTGCTGGTGCTGCTGGCGCTGGCGTGCGCGCTGTTCGCGGCGCAAATCACGCCGTACGACCCGATTCGCGGCGATTTGAGTTTGTACGTCAAACCGCCGTCGCCGGATCATCTGTTCGGGACGGACGACATCGGGCGCGATATCTTCACCCGCGTGATTCACGGGGCGCGCATTTCGCTCAAGATCGCGCTGCTGGCACAGGCGGCGAGTCTCTCGATTGGCTTGATCTTCGGGCTGATCACGGGTTACTACGGCGGGTTGATCGACACGCTGATCATGCGCTTGGTCGATGTGATCATGTCGTTCCCGCTGCTGATCATCGCGATTGCGTTGGTCAGCGCGCTCGGCGCGAACGAGAACAATATCATCTTCGCGCTGGCGTTCGTCTCGTGGCCCTTCGTCACCCGCTTGACGCGTTCGCAAGTACTGGCGGTCAAAGAGATGGAATACATCACGGCGGCGCGCAGCTTGGGCGCTCCGGCGCTGACGATCATGCTCCGGCACATCGTGCCGAACATCCTCACCCCATTGATCGTCTATGCGACGCTCGGCATCGGCGGCACGATCCTGTCGGAGGCGGCGCTCAGCTTCATCGGCTTGGGTGGGGCAGATCAAGCCGTGCCGAGTTGGGGCAAAATGCTCACCGAGAGCCGCGCCTTCATCCGTTCGGCATGGTGGATGCCGTTCTACCCCGGCATGGCAATTCTACTCACGGTTTTAGGCTTCAATCTGCTTGGGGATGGTCTGCGCGACATCCTCGACGTACGGGAATAATACCAGAGGACAACGCGAATGAATGTACTGGCAATCGGAGCGCATGGCGACGATCTGGAATCGTTTTGCGGTGGGACACTCGCGCTCTACGCGCAGCGCGGCGATAGCGTTACGATGTGCGTCGTCACCGATGGACGGGGACGCCCGAAAGGTGACCCCGACACCATCGCCGGGATACGCAAGGCGGAAGCCGAAGCATCGGCGGCGGTGATCGGCGCACGGTCGGTGTGGATGGCGATCCCCGACGGCGGTCTGTGGTTTGACGAGCCGACGCGCCACCGGTTCATCGAAGTGATCCGCGAGGCTCAGCCGGATGTCATCATCACGCACCCGCCGGATGATTATCACCCCGACCACAAGACGACGAGCCGCCTTGTGATGGATGCGGCGCAGGTCGCCCGGACGAGCAACTATCCGTCGCGCTTTGAGCCGCATCGAGCACAAGTCCCGGTCGCCTTCATGGAGGCGGAACGCGGGATCGATTTTCTCCCCGAAGATTACGTGGACATCACGTCTGTCTGGGACACGAAAATCAAGATGCTGACGCAGCATGTCAGCCAGATGATGCCGCCCGAAAAGTACGATCCGGCTTTTGTCATGCCCCCGGTTGAACAGACCTTTTTCTACCGCTACGCGCAGATCGTCAGCGCGTTTCGCGGACTGGCGTGCAGTATCCCGTATGCCGAGGGCTTTCGCTGGTGGCGTGCTGCCAACCGGATCGTGACGCGCCGCGTGCTGCCTTAACCGCCATACAGCGCGTGCTGCATCTGTGCGCTGACGAACAGAATCGCCGGGTAGGTGGCGAGAAATGCCCAGAAAAACGTGTTGAGTCCCATGATCAGCGCGTTGAGCAGGTGAAAGACCGCGCCCCATGCCAGAAACACCCAGTTGAATGGGGCAGGCAGGAACAACACGAGCGGAAACAGAGTTTCGGCGATCATCACGCTCCAACTGAGCAGCAGACGCATGGTCTTGTGCTTGCCGAGATATTGACCGACGGACGCGATTCCATACGAACCGGTGTTGAACACTTTGTAGACCGCGTCGCCGCCCCGCCAGACCGGGGAGATCAGTTTGGCGACCCCGGCGGCGCAGTAGGCGGTGCAGGCTTGCAGCGCGATGAACCATAACCCGGCGCTCAGGGTCAATGGTGTGCTGAATGGATTCAAGCACAGGAGCAGGGTCAGCGCCAGCAGCGACAGCATTTGATCCGCGCCGTCGCCGCCGTAGGTCTGGCGCGCATTGAACAGCAGCGTTGACCCGACGATCACGGTCAAGAGGAGCGGGGTAATCGGGCTGTCTACCGGGACGACGACCAAACCGACGAGCGCCAGCAGGCGCAGCCACAGCATTAACAGCACACCTTGCTGGCTGTAGACGGTGCTTAGTGCGCGCTTAAACGAAGCGCCGCGTACGCGCATGCCCCAATCGAGGCTGTGCAGCCGCCACGCGAAGATTCCGCCGGGCGCGAACTGCGCCGCAATTGCCAGATATTCCACCGTCGTAATGCCAAAGCCGATCACGAAGAAGGCGATGATCGCCTGATAGGTTTGTGTGTATTCAGGCAGCATGTTTCAGTACCTCCGTTGGCTGTGCGACCCGTACCGGGTGAAAAGGCGAACAGAGGATGATTTCGGGCATCCGGTCGGTGTTGAAACCGTGACTTTGCGCGAGTAGGAACTGGCGGTGCGTGATGCGTTCGCTGGTTTCGCCGCGACTCAGCACGATGTTCAGGAGCAGTAAGTAGGGCGTGGAGAGCATCACCGCATCGCCGATCACGTCAATGGGTGTTTCTCGCTCCTGATGGTACTGCACCTGCGAAGCCACCGCGCTGACAATATCCGCCAGCACTTTCGTGTCACGTTTCGCCGCGTTCCACAGAGACGAGTACGCCGTGCGTCGATGCGTTAGCGGGATTTCCGTCCAGTCAGTGACGGTGCGGTCGTCGAGTTGGTCACGGTAGATCAGGTGATAGTCATTCTGTCCGGGGTTGGGCGCGAAGAATGTCCACATCGGCACCAAGTTGAAGAGGTCGTAGCGGCGTAAGCGGGTGACACGCTTGTCGTGTGACTGCCCGATGATGGTGATCGCCAGCCAGCCGGAGAAAATCAACAGGGCAATGACGTCCATGAGGTTTGCCTCTTTCTGCTGCCAACCAGCAGCAGCACGGCTGTTGTAGGCTGTGCCGCTGCTGGTTGGACGGCGATCAACTAGCTGGCGCTCTGCTCGTCCGCTGCTTCGCGCTTCGAAGTTTTGCGTTCGGCGCTGGTGGACGCAGAGTCCGCCCGCTTGGGTGACTGCCCCTCGATCAGGTCGCGCAGCTCGATCAATTCGTCAAGCGACACTCCACGCTTGACAGCGGCGCGGAAGCTGGCAAGTGAATCCGCCTGCTCCCGGCTGATCGGGCTGGATTCGGCGGTGTAGCCAAAGATTTGATCGACGACTGCGGTTGCGACTGCCACCCACCCCCCGTTCTTTTCAACCCACTGGTTGACCTTTTTGGCAGCCTTGATGATGGCTTTCCATGCTGCGGCGGCAGGCTCGACCTGAATGGTCACTGACTCGACGCGCCCTAACTGGTCTTCGCGCATCATCTCGATAGTCGCGTTGAGGAACGCGATCTCCGCTTTGGTCAGGGTTAGTTCAACCTTCCCCTTTTCCCCCGCTTTACCTGATGCAGACTGCATTTTCTTGCTCCTCCCCTGCATGAACTGAACAAATGCTGGTGTAGGTTCGATGCGGCTAGGAAGTCCATCAGCAGATAATCCCCGTGAACCGGAGATGATCCCTGTAGTACGTCGCCTACCGGCAGTCCCATGACTGTCAAGCGGCGGAGCGATGACAAGAAGGGTTTATAATGAAATGGGTTACGGACGATTATTAGAACTCGGTGCAAAATTCCAATATTCCGTAGGGGCATGATATATCATGCCCCTACGGAAATAGGTTCTGGTTTAGCTGAAAGGATGACCGGTGCTTGAATCGCTTCTCGATCGGGCGGCGGGCTTGGCGACGGGCACCACCGGGCTGGTGATCGGCATCTTCGCCGATGACCGGACGACGTTTTACGCGTATGGCGCGCCCCAACCGGATGAACATACGCTGTACGAAATCGGCTCGATCACGAAAGTATTCACGTCGCTGCTGCTGGCTGATATGGTCGTGCGCGGTGAAGTTCAGCTTGAGCAGCCCGCCGCCGATCTGCTGCCGCACGCGCGCTCCCTGCCCGCGTCCATCACCCTCCTGTCGCTGGCGACTCACACATCCGGCTTGCCGCGCTTGCCCGGTAATTTCTGGGCAGGGGGACGCATCGATCACGCTGCACCCTATGCCACCTACCTTGAGTCTGATCTGTGGGCGTATCTGGCGACTGTGACGCCCGATGAACTGGCAGACACCGCCGGACGCATCCAGTACTCGAATCTCGGCATGGGCGTGCTCGGCGCGGCACTTGCCAGCCGACTTGACCTGACTTACGAGGATGCCGTGCAAATGCGAGTTTGCCAGCCGCTCGGCTTGACCGCTACGACGACGCACTTGTCCGCTGAAGACGCGCCGAAACTCGCCGCCGCGCACGACGGCAAAGGCAGCCCCACGAAGAATGCTGCGATGCTGTCGCTGGCGGGCGCAGGCGCGCTCCTGTCCAATGCCAGCGAGATCCTCGCCTTTCTGCGCGCGCATCTCGCGCCGGATGACTGGCTGCGGGCGCGCACTGACCTCACGCTGCGCACTCACGCCGCCGACTTCGCGCCGCCGCGCCCGATCTTTCGGCTGTTCGCGCTGTACCAGAAGCTCGTCGTCCGGCATCCGTTACGACGTCCCAAGCCGACCGGGATCGGCTTGGGCTGGTTTTCCGTTCGATTGTTAAAGAGCCGCGCCCACGCATGGACGCATAATGGCGGTACCACCGGCTATAAGAGCTTTGCCGGGTTCGTACCTGAGTCGAACATCGCCGTCGTTGTGCTGCGTAACCGGGGTGTCCGGCTTTCCGAGATCGCCGTGCCGCGTTACGGCGTTGACGATCTCGGCTTTGAACTGCTGGACGTCCTAGCTGACTAGGCTTCCGCCAGCGCGAACGCGATCAGCAGCGTGGCATCGTAGCCGATCCGGGCTGAGCCATTGGTCGCCTTGCCGTACACGTTGAGCGCGGCGGCGAACGCGCCGTTGGTACACGTTTCCAGCAGCGTCGAGCGGCTGAAATCGGCGTGGTAGTAGCCATCGCCCTGTAGGGTGTACGCGCCTGCTGGTGTCGCGCCGACTTCCGGCAGAGTCAACCCGCTCATTGCCGGCGGTGTGGGAATGGTCGCGGACAGGGCAGGGTGCGACCCGCGATTGATCCCGAAGCTGAACAGCGCGTGATCATTGGGATGCGAGGCACAGAAGCTGACAGAGACCGCGCTGCTTGACGGCGTGTAGAACAGGAAACCGCAGTCAGGGTCAGCGCCCGCACCGTCGATCATGGGCTGCGGCAGATCGGCATCCACCGGGTTGTTGTCGATTTGCAGCCGGAAGACGAAGGCAGCGCCGCTGATTTCGGCGGGCGTCGCCAAGCGGGTGGTCGTGGTGTCCGCGTTCAGCGCGACGAATTGGAATGTACTTGCGCCCGGCGCGACGAGCGTACCCGCGCTGTCGAAGACCTCCAGCTTGACCTCGTACTGTCCGGCGGCGGCTGCCGGGTCGTTGAACGGTGGGGCGTCGGTATCCCAGATCGCCGCGTAGATGTCGCCGAAGACGTTATCGGTGGGCCAGACGTGGATCGTCCCGGCTGGATCGCTCGCGTCGGGCGGCGGCGGGTTGACGGGCTTGAACTCGAACAGGTTGGTGACCGCGCCCACCGACTTGGGACCCAGCGCATAGGCGGGGAAGGTCGGCAGTTCACCGGGCACTTCACGCTGATAGCGCCGCGTGATCGTCGTGGTGATCGGCGTCCAATCTGCTGTGCCGACCTTGCGGAACGAGAAGCGGTAGTACTTGAGCGCATTCGTCGGGATGTAGAACGACTCCAACATGCGGAAGCCGAGCGTACTGCCGAAGGGCGCGCTGCGCACCAGACCCAAGCTGCCCCAGTTGTAATCGGTGAAGCCATCCGACTGCACCCAGCCAAGCGGGGCGTCAGGCGAACCGGGCGGCGTTCCCCAGATGAACGTGTCGCCAACGCTGAACGGCAGCACCCACGTCGTCACTCCCGGCGGCACTTCCACCACCGGATCAGGCACGTTGGGCACGGCGTTCGGGACGTTTAACACGACTTCCGTACCGCATTCGTAGTTCCACCAGATATTGCAGGCGAGCGGCGGGTTGTAGACGGTGACCCATGTGCCTTCCTGAAGCTGCTCGACCTTGAAATACAGGTCGGGGTGATCGCCGAAGCACGGGTAGCCAATCGTCGTGTCGAAGCGCCCTTGATCATCCACCAGCACCGTGCGAATGAAATCCTTGCGGTAGAACGGGTGCAGCCAGTGCAGCAGACAGATATACGGAAGGATCAGGTCGGACAGGTCGATCAGGCTGCGGCGCAGATCAAGCGCCGATGTCGTGAGCGCCAGCGGTTGGATGCGCTCGGTCAGGCTCAGGTTGAACGCCGTGCGGCTTTCTGAGAGGCTTTCGCCTGTCTGCGTGCCATTCGAGCTGCTGCGGGCTAGGACGCTGTTGGTTCTTAGGCTGCCGATTCCGGCTTTCGGCGGGAGCGGCTGCGGATTCAGCGCACGGGCGCTGACCGGATTGGGCAGCGTGCCAATCTCGCGCAGATCAAAATAGGGCGGCGGATCAGGGATGGGAATCGGGCGGCGAATCAGGTCGAACAGCTCGTCACGCAGACGGAAGATGTCCGGGTCAGGCAGCCGCTCGATGATCAACGGAAACGGGTCAACTTCGTAGATCGTGACGCGGGCGTTCGAGACCGGTAGTTCACGGGTCGTCCCGTCCGGCATGGTGATGCGCTTGATCAAGCGTCCGCGCACACGGCAGCGGCAGAAGATCAGATTTTGCAGTATCGACTCATCAAGAGTGATTTCGATGGAGGGGGTGCGTAACTGCCAGCGGAAGTTTTGCTCATACGCGCCCATACGCTTGAGTTCGGCAATGGTAGGCGCTTCCTGTCGTTGATCAAGCGGTGGGGCAATCAGCAATCGTAAATTTCGTCCAGCCAGTTCGCGCCCTAACGGGAGGTGCGCGCTCGATTCTTTGACCGGGGACGAACCGATGAAACCACCTCTTCCGTCGAAAACGTAGGCTTCAAGCTGCGGAGTTTGGTCTATGCCGTCTACGCCTTCTAGGTTGAGTTTGACCTCAAAACCTAGACGGTCTTTAGACATTTTCTATCCCTTATGATCGAGGACGTTACTGATCAGGATAGTCGGGATGGCTAAACAATTCATCCAACAAAGGGCTGAAATTTACGTCCTTCATTTTTATGAGCGATTCGGCACAGCTTGTTTAACCGGATATGACTTCTTATACTTAAGAGTACTAAATAACATGCCTCGTTGGGGGGAAGCTATGCGGATTCACCCGCGCATTTTCGTGTCTTACTCGCAGCGCAGCGAAAACGCCAAGTTATTCATTACTCTGCTGAAACAATATGTCGAGCTGCGAAATACGCGAAAGCCGAAGGAACCGCAGTTCGAAGTGTGGACGGATAGCAACCTGCGCGCCGGGGATGATTGGTCGGACAAAATCGACGAGGCGCTGAAGTCGTCGTTCGCGCTGATTATCGCGCTGACGCCTGAAGCCACCGAGTCGCACTATGTGACGTATGAGTGGGCGTATGCGCTCGGACGAAAATGCTTCGTGCTGCCCGTGTTGATCACGCCACCGGACGACGACCGCTTTCACCGCAAACTCAAGGATTTGCAGTGGGATAAATCGTGGACGGAGACCGAGTACAGCAAAGCCGTCGAGGAGTTATTCGCTCTCCTCGAAAGCAAGTACTACGAACTGCGCCGCCAAGACCGGCAGGACGCCGGGCGCGAGGTCGCGCAGCGGGTGCTGAATTACCTGAATCTGGGACGCCGCCAGCGCACATCCGGCGATTTCAACAATGCCATGACTTCGCTCAAGGCGGCGGTCGATAACATCCGCACCTTTCACGAGCAGTTTCCCGCTCCGCTCAACACGGTTGGTGACGAGGACTACACCGAAGTCGATAAGCTGGAAGACGATGTGTACTACGAGATGGGAATCATCCACTACCTGCGCGGGCATTTCGGCGAGGCGCGCGAGTTCTTCCTGCGCACGCTCGACAAGAATCCGACCCATGTTCACAGCATCGTCGGCTTGGGTATCTTCCACCGCATCACGGCGGATCGCTCAGACGAATTGAAGGAATACGACTCCAAACTCACGCATCTGGAACAGGCTTACCAGCATTTCTTTCGCGCGCTGGAACTTCAGCGCGATGTGCGCGATCAGAATGATGAGTCGATCTGGGCGTCGCTTGGCGGCATCTGCAAGCGGATGGGGCGTAAAGACGAGGCGATTGACTGCTACCAGATGGCGACGCAGTTCCGCAAGAGCGCCTATCCGTATGGCAATCTTGGCGTGCTTTACATGGAGATGGGCGACCGTGATCGGATGATCGCCAACTTCCGCGTATGCAAGTATTTCGCGCAGGCACGGCTGCGCCTTCAACCGGATGACCGCTGGGCGCACAACGACGAACTTGTCTCGCAGTTGATCCTCAACACATGCAGCGACAACCCCGCCGAGAAGATCGGCGATGACGAGATGAAGCACTTGATCGACCGCGTGCTGATCGTCGTAGAGGGCGAACCGCTCAAGCGGCTGCGCGCGGTGCTCCGGCATGATTTACTACCGCAGCAGCCGCCGGTCGTCGATGCGGTGCAAACCGAGCATATCCTTCAGCGGATCGACGCACTTCTCGCATAGAGCAGGGCGCGTCCCTGTTTGCCAGTGATTTCGACCACGCCTATTTCGCGCAGGCAGTAGACCATTTTCTGCGCGAGGCGGCGCGGCTGGTGGATTGTCTCTGCCAGCATGAGCGTGTCGAAGATGGGCGGGAGTGAATCGGGCAGCAGCGCCGCGAAGTCCGCCGCGCTGGTGAGCCGGATCGTCTGAACCACTTCCACGAGGCGGCGGTCGTAGATGCTCCAATGCTTGCGCCGCCAGCTCCCTTGCCCGTCGTCAAGCAGAATCTCCTCTTCGCGGATCAATGCGGCTTCGACAGTCAAATGTGGATGTAGTAACAGATGTGGCAGGCTGACCAGTTCCGGGAACAGGTGATAGATCGTGCCCCGTTTCGGCGATTTGCGGCGGCTGAGGATCGCGCCGTCCGCATCGACGCGCACGATGGTCCGCTCATAGGGGATCGGGTGGACGATGCGTATGGGGCAGCGGTCGAGCAGTTTGGCGAGCTTGGGCTTCAATGCGCCCAAGCTGCGCGTCTGAATTTCGATACATTCATCCGGCACATCGGGATCGTTGGACGGGCGCAGAATGTCGATCACCGAACCGGCGAGTGTACATTCGAGGCGGTCGCCGGGACGGGCGTAGTGCATTTTGAGCGCCGCGTGCAGCGACTTTTCCGCCATCGTCCCGATGGTCACAGGCGTTCGCCCGCCTCAATCGGGATCGGCAGAACGTTGTCGGGTGGAGGCAGCGGGCAGGTCGCGTAATTGGTGAAGGCGCACGGCGGATGCACGGCTTTGTTGAAGTCGAGATCGACGCGGTTGCCCGGCAGACGTTCGGCATTCAGGTAGCGGCACGCACCATAGGTCGTGATTCCACTGGTCTCGTCGCGGAAGATCAGCCAGAGCGCGCCGGTGGACGTCGGGAAGGCTTCCAGACTCAGCGCGTAACCATTCAGGGTGAACTCGACTGTGCCGATATTCTCCATCGGTTCGAGGATACCGATTATGTTCATGACTGGAATCAGGCGCGGTTCGCGGTGCGGCACGAATGCCGCGTCAAGCCGGTACGCCGGGTCAATGGCGAACCACTGCCGTCCGGTGAACGTTTCTCGATCCGGGCTGCGCAAATCGCGAACGCGGACGCCAAGATGTTCGCCGCGCTCGATGACGAAAAATGTCACCGTGTCGATGGTGATGAACGATGCGCCGTCCTCATGTGCATCAGACCGCAGTACGACCGCGTCATCGACGTTCACCGGAACGCCATCGACGCTGACCTCGACGCCGGGCGAGCACCGGAATAATATTTCGGCGCTGTTGAGTTCGATTGCTCCAATCTCTGCCGGAAGGTGATCGGGCAGCAAAACAGCACTTCCCAGATCGCTGCCGACCGAATTAATCCCCTCTTCCAACCAGAACAAGCCGACCAGCGTCAGCCAACCATCATCCGCGAGCAGCGCGGCTTCTTTCGCCTGCCGCCATTCGGCGATTTCGTCTACGTATGAATTCGACACAATCTGATCCCCAATGTGCTTAACCGCCGTTGAATTCCCGAAGTTCATGTTCAAGACGGTCGAGTTCTTCGCTGCCGGACATCATCCTGATCATGTCATCGCGTGGCAGTTGATCTTTAGTGTACAGCCCCAACGTTTTGCCACGATTAAGGATCGTGAACTTATCGCCGATGGGGTAGGCATGGTGCGGGTTGTGCGTGATGAAAATCACCGCGACACCCTGCGCCCGCGCCCGTGCGATGTAACGCAGCACCGTCCCCGCCTGCTTGACGCCGAGCGCCGACGTGGGCTCGTCGAGAATCAGCACCTTCGCGCCGAAATACACCGCCCGCGCGATAGCAACCGATTGGCGTTCGCCGCCCGAAAGCGTGCCGACGGGCTGCTCCGGGTCGCGGATGTCGATGCCCATCTTCTGCATCTCCTCGAACACGATCCGGTTCGCCCGGTTCACATCGAAGCGCTTGAAGATGCCCCAACCGCGTGTTGGTTCACTGCCCAAGAAGAAGTTCCGCGAAATGCTCATCAGGGGGATCATCGCGAGGTCTTGGTAGACAGTGGCGATGCCGTGATCGAGTGCCTCACGCGGGGAGTTAAACTCGACCTGCTTCCCTTCGACCCAGTATTCGCCTCTATCCGGCTTGTGCACGCCCGAAAGCGTCTTGATGAGCGTGGACTTGCCCGCGCCGTTGTCGCCGAGCAGGCACATGACCTCGCCGGGGTACAGCGTCAGCGAAATGTCTGCCAGCGCGATAACATTGCCGAAGTACTTGTAGATGCTGCGGACTTCGAGAACCGGAGTTCGTGAGTTTGCGGGTTGTCCGTTCATTTCACCTTCGCATCCGACGCTCGTTTGCGGATGAAGTTGTTGATCAGCACGGCGATGATCAGCATCGCGCCTAAGAAGACGAGAAACCAATCCGAGTCGATGCCCGTGAAGACGATCCCCTGCTGCACCATGCCGAAGATCAGCGCGCCGAAGACTGCGCCAATCGCCGAGCCATAGCCGCCGGTGAGCAGTGTTCCGCCGATCACGCTCGCGATGATGGCGTAGAATTCACGCTGTTCGCCGCGCAAGGTGTCCGCACTGCCGACCGACAGCACTTGAATCGTCGCGACGAGCCATGCTGCCGCCGCAGTCGCCATGAACAGGCGGATTTTCATCAGGTTGACCGGCACACCGACATTGCGCGCCGCGTTCTCGTCACCGCCGATACCGAAGATCCAATTGCCGGGGCGGGTGCGCAGCAGGATGTAAGTTGCCAGTCCCGCGATCACCAGCCACCAGAGGATCGAAATGGCGAACTGCGCCGAAGCGCCGCGCGATGAGGCGGGATCGACAATCGACAGGTTGCTGGCAAAGACCGCTGCCGCCGAGTCGTAGCCTGCTGCCATGTTGATTCCCCCGACCTGCGTGCGCCCCGTGATCAAGCGCGTGACGCCGATGGTCAGCCCGCGCACGACGAACAGCGACCCCAACGTGATGATGAACGAGGGGAGCTTTGTCCGCACGACCAGCAGCCCGTTAATCACGCCCACGAGCAGCGCGAACACGAGCGCGACGACGATGGCGATCCAGATGTTCACGCCCAGTTCGACCGACAGAATGGCGATGATCATGCCTGCCGCGCCGATCATCGAGCCGACCGACAGGTCGAACTCGCCCGCGATCATCAGCATGGAGACGGCGACGGCGATAATGCCGAGTTCGGCGGCGACTTCCAAGTAGTTGGCAGTCCCGCGCAAGCTCAGAAAACCCTGATCGCCAGCGGTCACGGCGAAGAAGATCCAGACCAGAAGCGCCCCGCCAAACGCGCCGAGTTCGGGACGCAGCAGCAGCCGACGCAGGCGATGCTGCTCCATCATGCGTTCGTCACGGGGAGCTTTCGGGGCGGCGGTGGAATCAGATGTCATTATGTCCTTCCAAACGGCTCAAAAAGAAAACGGCAGGGCATCGGAGCGACGCCCCGCCGTCGACTTAATTTACAGCGTGCTTAGCGCGTGCCGCGCGCCGCGTATTCGATCACGGTCGCCGCTGTTTCCTGCGTGACGAAGCCGGGACCCGTCGGGATCAGGATTTGACCGGGCGTGTTCAGGTTTTCGAGGTACAGGGTCATGTAGACGACTGCCAGATAGCCCTGAGTATACTGCTGCTGGTCGATGGCGAACAGCATATTGCCATCGGCGAGGGCTTGCAGCACTTCCGGCGATAGGTCGAAGGTCGCCAGCGGAATCGTGCCGAGCAGATTATCGGCGGTGAGCGCCGCCAGCGCGGGCGCTGCGCCCGTCGGACCGAGCGTCAGGACGCCGTTGATCGTTTCGTCTTCGCTCAGTGCGGCAGAGACGCGCGCCTGTGTGCCCGTCGGATCAGCCAGATCGACCGCCAGTACCGTCGATGTGCCGCCCGCTTCAGCCAGCGCGTCGGCGAAGCCTTGGCAGCGCAGATCGAGACCCGCGTTACCGACTTCTTGATTGACGCACAGTGCGTTGGTCACGCCTGCCGCCGCCATACGCTGACCGCCGCCGTAACCCGCTTCGTATTCGGTCTGACCGACATGCGCCAGCACGCCAAGCTGCTCGGCGACATCGCTGCCCGAATTGATCGAAATCACGGGGATACCCGCTTCAACTGCCGCGCGGATCGACGGACCGAGCGCGTCGGCATCCGGTACGGAGACCACCAGACCATCCGGTTCGCTGGCGACGGCGGCGTCGATCAACTGCGCCATCGCAACCATGTCGAACGTGCCGGGGGCTTGATATTCTACTTCCACGCGCATATCGCGGGCGGCATCTTGCACACCGTTCGCGACAACCGACCAGAATGGATCGGAGGCTTGCCCATGTGTAACTACGACGATGCGATACGGACGGGCGTCTTGAGCGCCGACGACGCCCGTAAACGCCATCGTCACCACGACCACAACCAATAACAATTGAACCAAACGCTTCATTTCTTCTCTCCTCGTAGAATCACTACTTGTGAAGCAGACGCCGCTGTCCCGGCGTCCTCACACACATCCAGATGATGGATGGGGCAAGCGTATTACATGAGCGTTCTCTCACTGCGCGGCTACGGGGTCACGTCGCGTACCGTGATCGGGCGTCCCTCGTGCTGCGAACGGGTCGCCGCGACGCCGATCTGAAGCGCAGCGCGGGCGTCAGCAGGCGTGACGAGCGGCTGCGTACCGTGAATGAGGCAGTCGGCGAAATGCTCGATCTGGCGCACGTAGGCTTTGCCGAAACGCTGCGGGAAATGCGGCACGATATCATGCGTCACGCCCGCTTTCGTCACCACGACGACCGGAGTGTATTGCAAGTAACCCACCTTGAGCGTGCCCTGTGTGCCGATGATTTCGCACTGAATGTCGTATCCGTACACGGCATCGCGGCTGACTTCGACGTTGCCGAGCGCGCCGTTGTCGAATTTGAGGCTGATCATGGCGTAATCGACATCGCCGACGGTTTGCAGTTCGGGATAGGCGAGGGCAGCCGTCTCGGTATACACCCGTTCGACCTCTGACCCCATGTACCAGCGGATCAGGTCGAAATCGTGGATGCCCATGTCGAGGATCAAGCCGCCGCTGACCGCCGGGTTGGCAAATTCGAGGCTGGTGCGTCCGGCGTCGCGTCCGATGGAACGAATCGCGACCGGCTGACCGATCACGCCCGCCTCAAGCTGGCGCTTGGCGTCCGCGCAACCGTCGTCGAAGCGGCGCATGAACCCGACTTGAAAGAGCACGCCCGCCCGTTCGACGGCAGCGATCATCCGGTCGGTGGTCGCGAGGTCAAGCGAAGTTGGCTTTTCGCAGAAGATCGCTTTACGGGCTTCGGCGGCGGCGATCACGACTTCGCCGTGCGTGCTGGTCGGCGTGGCGACGATCACCCCGTCGATGTCCGGCTGTGCCAGCAAGTCGCGATAATCAGCAAAGACCTGCACCCCTGCAACACGGGATGTGAAATCGGCGGTTACGTCTTGGCGAGGGTCGGCGACGGCGGCAAGCGCCGCGCCGTCAAGCTGGCGCGCCACATGGTAAGCATAAACCTGCCCCATGCGTCCCAGTCCCAAGACGCCTAAGCGGAGTTTTGGCATGAAAAATCCTACTTATCGCGTGATAATACTTTACGCCGATAGTAGAATTAGCTTGAGGATTTGTCAATGCGTACTTGGATACGAGGTCGAGAGGAAAGGCTGCACCTGTGTTGATCTACGATGGGAAATCGAGCCAACCGGAACGCGTCACGCTGCGCGCCGGACATCTGCTGATGGAATTTGAGGAAGGTCGGCTGATGTATGTGCGCGCCGGGAATCAGGAAATCCTGCGCCGCGTCTATATCGGCGTGCGTGATGAGAACTGGGGGACAATCCCGCCCCGCTTGAGCGATGTGCGCATGGATGTGCAGGCAGATGCGTTCCGCGTGACGTTCAAATGCGATCACGTTTTGGGCGCGGTCAACTTCACATGGCGGGGCGAAATCACCGGTGGAGCGGACAGCACGGTGCGCTTTTCGTTCGATGGGCAGGCGGTAAACACATTCAAGAGCAACCGGATCGGCTTCTGCGTGCTGCA
>JACSRG010000302.1 GCA_014879865.1 Anaerolinea sp. | reverse complement strand
GTCGATGTCGCATAGGGCGGCGGTGCGATCAGCTTGCCGCCCTCGGCCTTGTCATGGATCTGCAGGAACGGATGCGGCATGCCTCGTCCCGACAGAGTCGGCGGCGTGACCGTTGGCGATAGGCGCTGCCGGGGCAGTTTCGCCGGGCTGACCGATGACGGCGATCAACGTGCCGCGCTCGACGGTTTGCCCCTCCGGCACGAGGATGCGCAGCAGCACACCGCTGGCGGGCGCGGGTACTTCGGTATCGACCTTGTCGGTGCTGACTTCGAGGATTGGCTCAAATTCTTGCACGGAGTCGCCCTCGTGCTTGAGCCACTTGCTGACCGTTCCTTCGACTACACTTTCGCCCAACTGCGGCATGATGACATTTGTCGGCATATCAACTCCTAGTACGCGGCGAGATCGCGGATGGCGGACGCGATTTTGTCGGGATTCGGCATGAAATACTCTTGCATCGGATGGCTGTAGGGCACGCCGGGAACATCCGGTCCCGCCAGCCGCTTGACGGGTGCGTCAAGGTATTCGAACGCCTCGTCCACGATCAGCGCGGCGACTTCCGCCCCGTAGCCCATCGTTTTGTTGTCCTCGTAGACGATCAGCGCCTTGCTCGTCTTCTTGACCGAACTTAAGATCGCCTCCTTGTCGAGCGGGAGCAGCGTCCGCAGGTCGATGACTTCCACGTCGAGTCCGTCTTCGCGGGCGACCTTTTCGGCAGCTTGAGCGGCGTAGTGTGCCATCATGCCATAGGCGAACACCGACAGATCGCGCCCCTGACGGGCGACGCGCGCGGGTCCAATCGGGACGGTGTATTCCGTGTCCGGCACATCACCCTTGATCGCGCGGTAGCCCTTCTTCGGCTCGAAGAACAAGACCGGGTTCGGATCGCGCACCGCGCTTTTGAGCAAACCTTTCGCGTCATACGGGGTGGACGGCACGACGATCTTCAATCCGGGGACGTGGGCGAAAAACGCCTCGACGCTCTGGCTGTGATACAAGCCGCCGGCGATCCCGCCACCGTAGGGCGCACGGATCACCAGCGGGACGCGCCACTGACCGTTCGAGCGGTAGTAGAAACGCGCCGCTTCGCTGACGATCTGGTTGAAGGCGGGGTGGATGAAGTCGGCGAACTGGATTTCGCAGATCGGGCGGAGTTCTGCCAGCGCCGCGCCGATGCCGATGGCGACAATCGAGAGTTCCGCCAGCGGGGAATCGACGACGCGGGTCGAACCGTATTTGGCGTGGAGTCCCTGCGTGGCGCGGAACACGCCGCCGCGCGGACCGACATCCTCGCCGGTGATAAAGACGCGGGGATCACGCGCCAGTTCTTCGTCCATCGCGATACGGACGGCATCAATCAGAGTCATCTGGGGCATGATTTATTCCTCGACCGGGGCGTAGACCGCGCCGAGCGCATCTTCGGGCGCGGGATAGGGTGCGGCTTCGGCTTCCGCCTGCGCTTTGTCCACTGCGGCGCGCGCGCGGACTTCGTAATCGTCGATGATCGCCTGCGTCAGCACGCCCATCTCTTCGAGCAGGCGGCGGAAACGCATGATCGGGTCTTTCTTCTTCCATGCTTCGACTTCTTCGCGCGTCCGGTAGCTGCGGTCGTCGTCGTCGGACGAGTGCGGCACGGGGCGATAGGTCTTCGCTTCGACCAGCGTCGCGCCTTCGCCATTGTAGGCGCGGGCGACCGCTTCGGACATCACGTCGTAGACGGCAAGCACGTCGTTGCCATCGACCACGACGCCCTGTACACCGTACGCCGCCGCGCGATCCGCCACATTGGCGACCGCCATCTGCGATTCGATGGGGACGGAAATCGCGTAAATATTGTTTTGCACCAAACAGATGAAGGGTAGTTTATGTACGCCAGCCCAGTTCATGCCCTCGTGCCATTCCCCCTGCGAGGTCGAACCTTCGCCCAAGCAGGTGAGGGCGACGCGGGGCTGCGCGGCGTCGGCAGGATCGACCATGCCGCACGTCTGGCGATACTTAATGGCGAAGGCGATCCCTGCTGCCTGCGGAACTTGCGTGGCGACAGGCGATGATCCACTGACGATGTTGAGCGGCTTATAGCCGAAATGCGCGGGCATCTGACGGGCGTTGCTGCTGTACTCGCCTTGCTTGGCGTACAGGCTCATCATGAAGTCGGTAGGGGTGACGCCGAGCGCCAGCACCAGCGCCAGATCGCGATAGTAGGGATGAACGTAATCGATGCCGCGATTGAGGGCGAACGCCGTACCGACTTGCGCCGCTTCGTGACCCATGCCGCTGATGTGAAAGTGGATTTTGCCCTGACGATGCAGCGCCCAACTTCGTTCGTCGAGACGACGGCTGAGGAGCATCGTCCAGAACATTTCCAGCAGGGTTTCTTCGCTGAGTCGGGACGACGCTGATGCAACAGCGTTCGTGGTCATTCGGACTCCTTGCCTAGCTATTCGTGCCGTGCCAATGCGTGTGTAAGATAAATTGTGATAGTCGATGAGGACATTATAGCATATTGACTCTACACAAAAGAAATTGCGCGAGGTTCATGCAGTCTGCCTAAAGGTTTGATTATTGTGAATTTTCAGGGCTAAGGGTTAATCTTAACGGGTAAGTGCATTATAATTGGCGCAAAATACGTTAATCGCTATTTAAAAACAGGTCTATTGATGAACGTTCCATCGAATCAAGAATTCGCGACGGAAGTCAAGTTTGATCGCCTGAAAATGTTGTGGCGCATGACGCTCATCCTTGCCATTGGCATGGGGTGGCTCGTGCTCAATGCCGGGATGCTGCAAAAAGAAGAGATTTTGCAACCGCTCATCCCGGTGGCGATCATCGTCATCGGAACACTGCTTACCCGGACGTTCTTGCTGCGTAACGACTACACATCGGCGGCATGGGTGTATATCGCCGGATGTTTGGCGGCGCTGTGCGTTGTCCTGATGATCAACGACCTGCCGATGATCAACATCTGGTCGTTCTTCTTTGCGTTGATCGTCTTTGTCGTTGGTTTGCTGCTGCCGCCTGCCAACACCCTGCTGCTCGCGGTCATCTCGGCGGCGCTGCTGACCGGGATTCCGGCGATCATGTTCGGCGGGTTGGCGTATATGGGCGCGCCGCAGATCGCGGCAATCGCGATGGTGTTCCTCGCCGCCGTGATTGCCATGCAGGTCACAGGTGACCTGTACCAGATCGCCGAATGGGCGCTGCTGAACTATCAACGCGAACGCCGGGTTGCCGGTGAACTCTACGACAGCCGTCAGGAAGTCGAGAAGAGCTTCGTCCGCACGCGCGCCTTGAGCGAACGTCTGCAAGAGACAAACAGCGAACTTGCTGCCGCCCGCGCCGCCGCCGAAGAAGCCAAGCATTTTCGCGGGCAGTTCCTCGCGAATATGAGCCATGAACTGCGCACACCGCTGAACGCGATCATCGGCTTCAGCGAGACGATGCTCAAGTTCCCGGCGATGTACGATGGGGTCAAGCTGCCGACGGCGTATGAAGCCGACTTGCAGCAAATCTATACCAGCGGTAAAGCGCTGCTCAACTTGATCAACGACATCCTCGATCTGGCGAAAGTCGATGCCGGTAAGCTGGATATTCGCATCGAGCCGCTCGACCTGAAACCGATCATCAACAGCGTGCTCTCGACGGCGTCGGGTCTGCTGGCAGGCAAACCGATCCGCCTTGAAGCCGACCTGCCGGAAAGCATCCCGCTGGTGTACGCGGATGAAGCGCGTGTGCGCCAAGTGCTGCTCAATGTGTACAGCAACGCCGCAAAATTCACCGACCGGGGGTCGATCAAGATCGCGGTCAAGGCGGAAGAACAGGACGTGCTCATCTCGATCACCGACACGGGCGTGGGCATCAAAGAAAGCGATCTCAGTATCATCTTTGAAGAATTCAAGCAGGCGAGCGGTCCCGGACGCGATCCGCGTTCAGGCGCGGGCTTGGGCTTGGCGATCTGCCGCCAACTGCTGAGTTTGATGAATGGGCGCATCTGGGCGGAAAGCACGGTTGGCAAGGGGAGTACATTCCATATCATGCTGCCGCTGTATGTCGAAGGCGCGCCAGCGCCGGAAACCAGCGCGCCGGTACAACAAATGGTGATGAGTAATTAGTAGAGGTTTATAGGGAACAACATGCGGATCATGTATGTCGAGGACAATCCCGCCAATATCTCGCTCCTCCAGCGCATCGCGCGGATGGGCGGGCATGACGTGATCAATTATACGGATGGGGAAGTCGCGCTGAATAAGTTCGCGGCGGATCATCCTGATCTTGTCCTCATGGATTTGCAGCTTGAAGGACGCATCGGTGGGCTGGAAGTCGTGCGCAAACTGCGTGATCAAGGCTTCAAGACGCCGATCATCGCAGTGACGGCATACGCGATGGTGGGCGACCGCGAACGCTGCCTCGACGCGGGCTGTGATGGTTATCTCTCCAAGCCGCTGCCTGTCGGCGAACTGGTGGAACTGGTGCAGAAGTACGAAACGGCGGTCAAAGCCGCCGCTGTCATCCCGGCGACCTCGCTGACCGAGACGGTCGAGGTGGTGCCGACGGCAAAGCCAGAGGTCAAGGCAGAGGCGAAAGCGGAGCCGAAGCCGGAGGTCAAGGCAGAGGCGAAAGCGGAGCCGAAGCCGGAGCCGAAAGCAGAAACAAAGCCGGACGGCGTACCAACGGAAGTTGTGCCGGAGAAGGTTCAGCAGCCGGCAAATCCGAGTTGAGAGAGCGTAGGGGCGCAGGCGACTGCGCCCTTATCGTTGGTCTACAGCAGGATGTTGAGCAGTTTGGGCTGGACGCTGAAGACGACATCGCGTGCAGCGCTGAACTCGCCGTCAAGTTCCATCTCGATCAACCCGCCCGACTGGCGGCGCGGGCTGCGAATGGCGATTTCCCGCCCGCGTATGGACAGCACACCCGGATGAGTCAAATGGGTGGCGTTGTAAACACGGCGCAGCGCGGTCAGCACGGTCAGCCGTGAGACACCCTTGACCAAGATCACATCGAATAGACCGTCGGACGTGCGCGCTTCAGGCGCGATTTTCATGCCATGCCCGAAGGTCGTGCCGTTGGCAACCGCGACGACGTAAGCGTCCCCTTCGTACCATTCCTGTCCATCCACCGTCACCTCGAAGGGCTGCGGGCGATACCCGATCACCGTGCGGATGGTTGCCTCAAGAAATGTCCACGAGCGTTTGGGCATCCGGTTGACGCGCTTGGCGACCTCGCCGCCGAGTCCGGCGCTGGCGATATTCAGGAAATACTCGTGACTCTGGTCGGCGCTGCCCGGATTAAAGCTGACTTTGCCGACATCGGTCGGGGTCGGCGTGGCGTTGATGATCCAGCGGGCGATGCTCATCGGGTCAGTAAAGGGCATCCCCTGTCCACGCGCCCAATCGCGCCCCGTTCCGACGGGGATGTTGCCGTAAATCATAGGCGAGTCGCCCGCGTACTGCTGGTTGAAATGCGCCAACGCATTGACGAGCGCGTGATTCGTGCCGTCACCGCCTAGCGCGATCACCCGGCGGACGCCGACGGCATAGGCTTTCTCGACGTGGCGCGCCACCTCGTCGGCGTTTTCCGTGACGGCGACGATCATCTCGCCCATATGTGCCCAGAGGGTCGGCTCGATTTCGCGCCAGATTTCTCCGGCGCGTCCGCTGCCGGCGTGCGGATTCAAGATGATTAAGGTGGTCGCCGTCATTTAGTCGAGTACCGCGCTTCGAGAATGTCGTTCAGTTCGTGAATGCTGAATGGTTTGACCAAGTAATGATCTGCGCCCGCTTCGAGCGCGAGCTTCGCTTCGTGCTTCGCGCCGCTCATGGCGATGCAGAAGATGTTATTCCACTGCGGGTTAGCGCGTAACTGGCGGACGAAGGTGATTCCGTCCATCTCCGGCATCACTAGATCGCAGATGATGATCTCCGGCGCGCGGCTGAGATCGAGCAGAATTTCCAGTCCTTCGCGTCCGTTGGTGGCGGTACGCACATCATGACCGGCGATCATGACGACTTCACGCAGCACATCAAGCAGTTCGGGGTTGTCTTCAAGCAGTAGTACTCGCCCCATGTTTAGAGCCAATCCTTAAGGTCGAACGTGTCCTTCTCCGATAATGACCCACTTGTAAGTCGTCAGCGCTTCGAGCGCCATCGGACCTCGCACGTGGAGTTTTTGTGTGCTGACGGCGATTTCCGCGCCCAGCCCTAACTGCGCTCCGTCGGTGAAGCGCGTGCTGGCATTGACGTAGACGGCAGCCGAGTCAATCGATTCGACAAAGCGCGCCGCGTTGGTCATGTTTTGCGTGAGAATACCGTCGGAATGGGCGGTGCTGTGCGTGCGGATGTGCGTCATGGCGTCATCCAGCCCGGTAACAACCTTAAGGCTGAGGATGAGCGCCAGCCATTCGGTGTCGAAATCGCCCTCGGCGGCAGGCAGCACACGCGCATCTCCGTTTGCGCACGCCAGCGCGCGCGGTTCGGCGCGAAAGGTGACGCCGGACGCGCCGAGATGCTCGACGACGCGGGGAATGAAATCCGCCGCGATCTTTTCGTGAACGAGCAGCACTTCGAGCGCGTTGCAGACCGACGGGCGCTGCACCTTTGCGTTATGGACGATCTTGAGCGCGTCGTCCAGCAGCGCGGTTTCATCGACGTACAGGTGACAGATTCCGATCCCGCCTGTGATGACCGGGATCATGCTGTTTTCGCGGCAGAACGTATGCAGCGCGTTGCCGCCGCGCGGGATGATCAGATCGACGTACTGGTGCAGCTTGAGCAAGTCCAGCACGTAGCGGCGATCCGTATCTTCGATGTACTGAATCGTATCCGGCGGGATGTCGTCGCTGTACGGGGCAAGCGCGTCCTTAATCACGCTGACGAGCGCCATATTGCTGCGGAATGTCTCCGACCCTCCGCGCAGGATCATGGCGTTGCCGCTTTTCAGGCAGAGCGCGATCACATCGACGGTGACGTTCGGACGTGATTCGTAGATCACGCCGACGACGCCGAGCGGCGTCCGCCGTTTGGAGACCTGTAAGCCGTTGGGCATGGTCGTGGCGTCGAAGGTGACGCCTACCGGGTCGGGTAGGGTGGCGACATTGCGCACATCCGCCGCAATGCCGGGAATTCGATTGGCGAGGCTAAGGCGGTCGAGCATGGCACTGCTCAAACCCTTCGCCGCACCGTCGGCTAAGTCGAGTGCGTTCTCAGCGAGAATGCTATCGGCGTAGGCTTCGAGGGCGTTGGCGATGGCTTCAAGTGCCGCATTCTTCACATCACAGGGAGTATGCGCGAGGACGGCGGCTGCCGCCTTCGCTCGCTTCCCCATTTCAACCAAATCCACAAGGGTATCCTTTCAACTAACTAACAATACCATATTGTTTCGATGGATAACAGCATCTCCGTAGCTGAACCCAAGAATCTCGACAATTTGTGCGCTTTTCACGCCGCGCAGTTTGCGGATAGCGTCACTGTCGTAGCTGCTCAAGCCGCGCGCGATGGGCGTGCCCGCAGGATCGAGGACTGCAATCGCCGCGCCGCGTTCGAAATCCTGTTCCACCTCGGTGATGCCGACCGGGAGCAGGCTCGCGCCGCTGTGGAGCAGCCTGCGCGCCGCGCCCGCATCGACGTGGATGACGCCGTGCGGCTTTTCGAGCAGCAGCCAGCGTTTCTTGTTCTCGATGGGCGCGGGGGCGGCGTCAAAGCGCGTGCCGATTCCCTCGCCGCGCATGAGTCGATCCAGCGTATCGTTTTCTTTGCCGCTGGCGATCAACGTGGTCACGCCGCCCCGACTGGCAAACTGCGCCGCTTGAATCTTGGTGACCATGCCGCCCGTCCCCAACCC
>JACSRG010000355.1 GCA_014879865.1 Anaerolinea sp. | reverse complement strand
TTGCGTTGAATCTTTCTCTTTTCCTTTCTTTTCTTGCTTTAGACAGTAATGTTGTAGGTGAGGGCTGCGCCGCCGCTGGTGGTGCGCGAGGTCATGCCGAAGCGCATGGTCGTGACGACGACGGTCGCCTGCGCGTCGATGTCGCGGGCGACTTCCGTGCGCATCTCGCGCTTGATCCCCAACGCCCATTGATCCGGGCGGACGAGCAGCAGGCGTCCGAGCGTGCCCGCCGCGTTATAGGCGATCTTCCCGGTCGCGCCTGCCAGCCCCATCTGACCACTGCGGAACAGCTTGACGCCATACATGCGGGTCAAGCGCCCGTTGTCGATGGTCGCCGGGTGGAAACTGTCGCGGTTCTTGACCACGTCGATGTCCATCGCGGCGAGGTGCGTCGCCGGGTCGGCGATGAATGCCATCTTGTCGAGCGCGACCCGCTGCGCCGCCGGGAGGAGCTTGATCGTCTCCAAGAAGTCGGTTTCGTCGAAGTCCGCGCCGACCGCGCGCGCCAGCGATGTGGTGGTGATGAGTGGCAGCTTCAAGAAGCCGTCGAGCGCCGTGTAGACGGGTCCGCGCCCCTTCGCATCGACCAAGCCGGAGACCGCGCTGCCGTCATAGTTGATGTTGGTCGTGCTGGTTTCGGTATCGCCGTTGATCATCAGATACTCGATGACCTCGTTGCAGCGATTCTCCATCTTGGCGCGCAGGAAGGGCAGCACGGGGATCAGGCTGTCTTCTTCCATGATGTCGCTGAAGGAGACGCGCGCGCCGATGAAGCCCGGCGTCAACTGGCGGCGCGTGGCGGTCAGGTTGGACGACTTGCCCGTGATCGGCAGGCGCTCATCGCTGGTTTCGTCGTTCAACTGCGCGAGGCTGTAGAAGGTCGGGTCGGTGCCTTCGGTCGGGATGTAGATGCTGTTGAAGCCGCGCGGGATTTCGATCTCCATCACGCCCATGTCGATCAGCGCCCGGTAGATCGGCGCTTCGCGCACCGTCTCCCAGAGCTGCGTTTCGTATGCCACGCCGATCCAGTTCTGCCCGTTGTTCGCCAAGTTCGACGCGAACACTTCATCCGCCTTGAGCGCCGCTTTGACGGCATAACCATCCCCGAAGCCGCCGTTCGCGTACTCCGTCGCGCGCAGCGTCTTGTCGGCTGCCGCCCGCAGAAAGCCATCCGACGCACCGTTCAGGCTCATGCCCGCGCGCCGTGCCGCATTGAGGATGTGCGCGCCGAAGATCAAATCCTGCGCCTTCAGGTGGTGGTAGCGCAGATCGCGCACGTCGGTGATGGCGCTGAAGCCGTTGACGCGGCTCTGCGGGATGACTGCTTTGCTGGCGGACGCCGTCGGCGCGGGCGGCTGCTGCGATCCAAGCGAGTCGGCGAAAGCGGCACGCTGTTCCGCCGTGATATTGATGCCGAGCGCGGCTTCCATTGCCTTGATGATCATGTCCACTTCGTCGTCTCCTTCGGACTGCTCAACAGAACTGATTTGGGAATCGTTGCCCTCATCCCCCGTCCCCTTCTCCCTCAGGGAGAAGGGGTGAAATGCGCAGCACTGGTTTGTTCCTCCCTCGCCCTGAGGGAGAGGGATTGAGGGTGAGGGCGGAGCTTCTACCGCCTTCAAATTGACTGCCTGCGTGCGGGGATCGGCGGGGGTGTGCGTCAGGCTGCCCTCGACAATCGGGAAGCGGCGGATCGTGCCATCCGCGCTCACGTCTACCAGATGCGGCAGACTGCCCGACGACAAGCCGAGCGCCCCCATGTCGATCAAGCGGCGGACGTACTCGACGTATTCGTTCCGCTCGTCGAGGATCGCCTCCATCCACAAGCCTTTGTCATCGCGGGTGATGCGGCGGATCGTGCCGATCTTCGCCGCGCCGACGCCGTCGTTCATGCCGTGATGAAAGAGCAGCGGACGTTCGCCGTACCAGTCGAGCGCGAAATCGGTCGCGCTGACGAAACGTTCGCGCTGCAAGTCGCGCACGCCCGCCTCGCCCCACTCGACCAGATAGCCGCCGATCCATGTGCCGTCTGTCCCGGCATCGGTCAGCGCCTTGACCGCGCCGCCATACAAGGTGATCCGTTCGTCCATGTGTCCTCCGAAGCGATTAGCCATTAGCGTTTAGCTTTTAGCTAATTGCTAACCGCTAACGGCTGCTCTTTGCTTTCCAGTTCCCCTGCCCGCACGACGCGTGAGCCATCCGGGATGAAGCGCACATCCCCGTCGGCGATGATCTTCAAGCCGAGCGCCTGCCGGTATTCGTTCAGCGTGATCGCGCCCGCCGCCAACTGCGCGGTAGCGATTTCCGTCCGCGCGCGCGGATCGCTCAACGTGGTGCGGATGTCGTCCAGCGGCAGGCGGAACTCGAATTCGCGCGCCGGGTCGAAGAAGGGCAGCACCTGCGCGTTGATCACCCGCGCGATCTTCTCCGCTTCGGGGATGAGCGTCAGTTCGTAGAAGGTGCGCGTTTGCTCCGGCGAAAGCTGGTACGACATGTCCGCGTAGTCGATCAGCGCGACCGGCACGCCGACCGCCGCGCAAATGCGGCGCTTCTGCGTCTCGCTCAACGTGTCGATGTCCGTCAGGTCGGGCGGTGCGGCGACGGTCACGTCGAAGGCGGTCGGCATGAGCAGCGGATTGCCCGCGTTGCGCGCGCCCCGCGCATCCTCCGCCAGCGTGGTTTGGATTAAATCCACGTCAGCTTGGGATAAACGCCCCGCTTTCGGCGTGAAGATCAAGCCGGGACGGGCGTTGTTCTTGAGATGCGCCCGCGTCAGCACGGTGATGCTCTGGTCGATGCCGACCGCGTCGAGCGCCGCCGCCAGCAGCGAATAGCCGCGCGCGTCGTCGAGCGGGTTGCGCAGGCGGTCAAAAGCGATGTCGTCCGCACCGAACAGCTTGACCGCGTGCCCGTCGCGGTAGCGATATGCCGCGATGCGCCCGGACTCGATCACCGGCTCGACTGCCAGCGCGTTCAGCACGCGCACCGCCGCCGGGACATAGCCGCCGGGGGTGTAGCCGCTGACCAGTTCCAGAAATGTCTCGCCGTAGACCGATTTGCTGAACGCCCAGTCCTCGAACACGTCCTGTCCGAAGTGCCGGTACGCCTGTTCCAGCCCGTCGAGGAACGGGTGATCACCGGCGTGCCGCCCGCTGATGCGGTGGATCACCTGCCCGCGCCGCAGCACCTCGGCGACCTTTTGCACGCGCACGTTGATCGCCCGGAATGCCCAGACGTTCGCCATGTACGCGCGGGCGTAGCTCTCGGCGCTGCTGCCGTTCCACCCGACCCCGTACCACGCGCCGAACGCGCTGTGAGTCTCGCCGTCACGGTACTTGAGCGCGGTGAGGTTCGTCCCGTCGTAGAAGAATGCCAGCGGAGCGTCGCGCACCCGCACCGCCGCCGGTTTGCCGCGCCAGCGATCCAGTAGTGCCATGCCTACCCCCAAGAAAGATATGAACCACAGAGAACACCGAGGAGAGATGAAAAGAGATGGAACCGCAGAGTACGCAAAGAGCGCAGAGAGAAGAATCAATGAGGTTTAGCGGACTGGTTGTTTTGCGCTGCCGCAGCTTTCTTGATCCTTTTCTCTGTGACCCCTGTGTTCTCTGTGGTTCAATCTCTTCTTTCTTTTCCTCTGCGGTTGAACGTTTTTTCTCTCTACCAGTCGAGCTTCAAGCGGAGTGGTTTGCCGGTGGGCGTGTTCTCGATCAGCAGGTCGTGCAGCGCCCACACCAGCGCATCGACGCGATCCGGCGAGGTACTCCCGGTCGGCGTCCAGCGGCACATTTGATCTTCGAGCGCGGCGAACACGCCGACATGATGCACACGCCCCTGCTCGTAGAGCGCCGCGATGGGTTCGGCGCGCGCTGCCTTGCCGCGACTCGCCCGCACCTGCGTGATCGGCACGTTCGCATCGACCGTGCGCAGCGTGTGCGCGACCAGATCGCCACCGTTGTTGACCTCCGCGATGACGCGATCCGCGTGGTGCTGGTGATAAGCGTTGATCGCCATCCGCGCCCATTCGTCGGGCGTCGCCTTGAGCGAGTGATCGCCGAGGATGTACCCGTGCGGCAGTCCGTCGATCAGCGCGACGCCCACCGCGACGATCCCGGTTTCGTCCGATCCCGCATGCGCCGTGACCGCCGGATCGACGGCGACGACGACGCGCAGCAGCTCCGGCGCTGTAATCAGCCGTGCGCGCTCGATCCAGCCGTACTGCCAGAGCGTCCCGGCGATGTCATCGACCATTTCGCCTTCGATCTCCTGCCGCCCCAAGCGCGTCCCGGCGTAGCGGCTGAGGATCGCGTCGAGGAAGGCGGGCGCGAGATTGTCCGCGTTCTCGTAGGTCGCGCCCCGCGTGATCACGCAGGTTGGATCGTCGAGCAGCCGCCGGATCAGCGGGACGGGGCGCGGCGTCGTGGCGATGGCGATGCGCGGATCGATGCCCAAACGCACGCCGAGCAGCAGGTTGTCAAACGCCGCCTCGAAGCGCCATGCCGCCAGTTCATCGCAGATCGCCCAGTGGAACTGAGGTCCGCGCAGACGATTCGGCTCGTCGGCACTGAAGTGCGTGGCGATGCTCCCGTTCGGGAATTCCAGCCGCCGCCGCGCCGGACTGTATTTCGGCATGAAGTCGGGCGGGGCGATGTTCAAAATGCCGCTTTCGCCCTCCACGATCACGTCGCGGGCATCCGCTGCCGTCGCCGCGACCAGCGCCCCGCGCGACTTGGGATACCGGCGCGCCTGCTCGATTGCCCACTCGTTGATCGCCCGCGATTTCCCAAAGCCGCGCCCCGCCATGATCAACCAGATGCGCCAGTCTCCCGGCGGCGGCAGTTGATCAGCACGCGCCGTACTGCGCCAATCGCGTCCTGCCGTGCGCGCCGCGATCTCGCGGGCTTTTTCCAGCCGGTACAGATAACCCCGTTCATCGAGGTAAGGGGGCAGTTTGGTTCGCGCCATGTGCCACCTCCTATGAGCGGTTCGCTAATCGCTTTTCTTCATCCCTGCCTGCTGGAACAATTCCAGTGCCAGCGTCTCGTCAAACGCACTCGCCAGCGCCTCGAATGTCACTACCCCCGCCTTGATGTCCTCGATTGCGCGCGCCCGCCAGTTCTCCGTCTGGACGCGATCCACGAATAGGCGATAGTGCCGCCCAAGCTGGATCAGCGCCTCCTGAGCGTCATACAGATCGACCTCCGCGCCCTGATCAGTCAGGCGCACACGCCGGATGAGGTGCAGCTTATCCACCTGCTCCGCTTTCTTGAGATCGATCTGCGGCGCACCCGATTCGTCAAAGGACAGGAAGTCCTTCATGCTGCCGCGCGCGTGGTCGCTGAGGCGGGCAAGCACCTCAGCCGCGCTCATTTGCCGCGACTGACTTTCGCGCTCCGGCGTCTTGTCCGCCGGACTTTTGTCCGCCGACTCGTCGTGCACCATGATCCTCCCGTAGAAAGTGCTCATTTGTTCTACTTCTTCATCATAGCACACCTGCAAATCTGTCAAGCTTTTGGTGTTTGCTTGCCTGTAACGGGCTTGCGGACAGCGCGCCGGATGCAGCGTTTGCCGCCGCTCAGTTCGCGCGCGAGGCTGATGAGATACGCCTGCTCGAAGACGGAATAGATCGCCGCCTCCTCGACCTCGCTGATGTAGGGCGGCGCGTATGCCCACATTTGATCGTCATCTGCCCACCACTGCGAACGGGGCGCGGCTTTGCGCCGATCCGCCGCGAGATTCGCCACCTGATAACTGGTAGCCCCCTCCTCCGGGTCGATTCCATGCTGCGCACAGGCAGCCCGCCATGCACGTTTGAACGCCGCCGCGTCGAATGGTTTCATTGTCCCTCCAAATGTAACAAGAAACAAACCATGACGGAGTAGGTTCTCAGTATATAGGAACATTTGTGCTACTTTACGTTATAGGATTCAAATTTGAGAGGGATTGATGGACGCTGATGGATTTGCGATATATGGGGTTGAATCCCACATATAACCCAAAAGAATCCCAATATCGCAAGTTATTGGGATATAGCGGATCGAGGGATTGGGATAAGCGCCGGATTTAGCGCGCGGCGGCGACCTCACGACGCTGGCAGCGGTGGTTGAGCACATGCAGCAGGCGGCGCACTTTGAGCGGGTCATACGCGCCCTGCACGCGCCAGAGCACCTCGCCCTCGCGGTCGATCAGCAGGCAGTAGACATTCGACACGGTGGGAATATCCAGCGCGCGGTTAAAGTCGTTGATGTCCACGTAGAGCGGAATCGTCGTCTGACGCCGATTCCCGTCATCGCTCCCGCTGCGCACCCACGCATCCGCAAAATCACGCTGGAGCGTGAGCAGATTCTGGATGGTCGGAAGCACATAGCATCGAAGATCGTAATAGCGGGAGCACAGGGCGCTGAAATGCGAGACCCATGCTTCGACCTGCGGACTGTGCCGCTGCTGGAAAGTTATCACAAGGAGGTTGAATTCACCCGCTAACCCGTTCGGCAGGGAAATGCGCTGCCCATCTAGATTAGACCCTGTCACGGTAGGGAAAATCATGCCGGTAATTCCTTCTAAACGTACCGCCTGACAGCTCAGGTAGCTACTTATCGAACGATACTTTAAGTAAAACTACATTTTGTGCGTAAAATATGAATACGATTTTAGCAGCAGATAAGCCTGCATTAATCTAGTGCTATGGTCACACTTGGACTGATGGCACTAAGACATGGATAGCATACAATGAAACCGATTTCTACGCACAAGTGTCACCTTGAGGTCTGATGAACAGCACGTCTACGAGCCAACCCGCTGCCCCGTCACGCTGGCTGATCCTGCTTGCGTTTGCCGCAGTGTATTTCGTGTGGGGGTCAAGCTACATCGGGATTCGCTTCGCCATCGAAACGATCCCGCCCTTTTTGATGACTGCCGTGCGCTTCCTGACTTCCGGCACGATTTTGATCGGCTTCGCGCTGGCGCGCGGGGCAAAAATGCCGACGCGCATTCACTGGCGCTCGGCGGCGGTGGCGGGTGGTTTCCTGTTCCTGCTGAACAACAGCATGATCGTATGGGCGCAGGATCACGGGCTGCCGTCCGGCGTCACGGCGATTTTGCTGGCGACCATGCCCATGTTCATGGTGCTGCTCAACTGGGTGCGCGGGGTGCGCCCGACACTCGTCACGATGATCGGTTTGCTCGTCGGCTTCGCGGGGATGCTGCTGCTGGTGAGTCCGGGCAGCATCGCGGTCGAAAATATGCATCCGCTCGCGCCCTTCGCCGTGCTCGGCGCGTCCGCCTGCTGGTCGTTCGGGGCGCTGTTCGCGCGCGGGGCAGACCTGCCGGAAAACGGGTCGCTTTCGACCGGGATGCAGTTGTTCGCGGGCGGCGCGATGATCTTGATCCTCAGCCTCGTCACGGGCGACGCGGCGACGCTCGATCTCTCCGGCATCTCGCTCACGTCGGCGGTCGCCTTCTTCCATTTGACGATCATGTCGTCGATCCTGACATTCAGTGCGTTCGTATGGATGATGAAAGTTGTCCCGCCCGCGAAGGTAGCGACCTATGCTTATGTCAACCCGGTGATCGCCATGATCCTCGGTTGGGCGCTGGCGAACGAGCCGCTCACCGAGCGCAAGCTGATCGCGGCGGCGATCATCCTGTCGGGCGTGGTGATCATCACGGTGTACGGCGGGCGGCGATTCACGCTCTGGCGGACGCGCCCGGTGACGGAAGCAGGACACGTCTAGCAATCGAGGGACGCGCCCGTTGCGTGTCCGTTTTTTGACCCCCTTCCCAACCTTCTAACAGGGGTAGGTTTTTCATTGTTCCTCCCGTACCGCAACCCCACCCCCGACCCCTCCCCGAATTCAGGGAGGGGAG
>JACSRG010000166.1 GCA_014879865.1 Anaerolinea sp. | reverse complement strand
CACTACAATAGCAAACGATCCAACAGCTTTTTCATGAGCTAGAACACGACACATGGCACAAACACACAAGACCGTCTTCATCAGCTACCGGCGCAGCGTGAGCGCGTATATTGCCCGCGCCGTCTACTTCGATCTGAAAGCCAACGGCTTCGACGTGTTCATGGACGTGCAGAGCATCGACGCGGGGACGTTCGACACGATCATTCTGCGGCAGATCGAGGCGCGCGCGCATTTCGTCCTAGTGTGCGCACCGGGGACATTTGATCGCGTCAACGAGCCGGGCGACTGGCTGCGTCGTGAGATCGAGTACGCGCTGGAACACAAGCGCAACCTCGTGCCGATCCTCGCGGGCGGTTTCAGCTTCGATCCCGCTGTTACGCGCCTGCTCACCGGCAAGCTGACCGACCTCTCGCGCTACAATGGCGTCAATGCGCCGCACGACTACTTTGAAGAGGCGATGGAACGGCTGCGCGCGCGTTTTCTCACGCCGCCGGTCGAGGTAAAGATCAAGGACGCGCCCGCCGGCGACAGCGCGGCAGTCAAGCAGAAGCAGCGCGAAGTCGAGCAGCAGTCCCCGCCGGAGACAAAGCCGCTGCGCGCATGGGAATTGTTGGCGCGCGGCAACACCTGCTACGCGCAGAACGATCTGGATGGTGCGCTGGCGGACTATGAGGAGGCGATCCGGCTGGACCCGAATTACGCGATTGCCTACAATAATCGAGGACTCGTCCTCAAGCGCAAGGGCAAGAAGGAGGCACTGGCGGATTTCGACGAGGCGATCCGGCTCAACCCCAAGTTCGCCGCCCCGTACTTCCATCGCGCGACGCTGCGGATGTTCCGCGCCGATGAGCGACAAGCGACGCTTACCGACCTCAACGAGGCGATCCGGCTTGATCCGAGCTTTGCCGACGCCTACAAGGAACGGGGACTGCTGCGCTACTGGCAGCAGGAATACGAGGCGGCGCTGGCGGACTTCAACGAAGCGCTCCGAATCAACCCCTACTTCCCCGCCCCCTACTTCCATCGCGGGGATATTCGCCGACAAAGAGGTGAGTTGGTGAATGCGCTTGCCGATTACAATGATGCGATTCGCCTTGCGCCCCAGTGGAACGATCCGTATATGGGACGCGGGCAGGTATGGGTGCTGCTCGGCGATCTTGAGCAGGCGCTTGACGACTTCACGCAGTTCAGTCAAGGCAATATCTTCGCGCATTCCCCTTACACCTATCGTGGACAGGCGCGCTTGGACAACGGCGATATCAAGGGGGCGTTGGCGGATTTCACCGAGGCGATCCAGCGTGATCCTAAGGATAGCCACGCCTATCTTGGGCGCGGCGATGCGTGGTCGGCGCTGAACAACCTGCACGATGCAGCCGCCGATTACTATCAGGCGATCCAGCTTTCGCCCTATAACCCTGAAGCATGGGTTGGACGGGGCAATGTTCGCCAAGCGCAAAACGATCTCGATGGCGCAGTGGCGGACTACTCCGCCGCGATCCGCCAAAAGTTTAACCACACGAAGGCGTTTTACAACCGGGCGCTCGTGTACGAAAAACAGCGCGAGTATCCGGCGGCACTTGCCGACTACCAGAAATATCTGGACTTGGGCGGCGGAACGGACTATGGCGATCAAGCCGAAGTCGAAGCGATCATCGATGCGCTTAAAAAGCGGTTGGGGCAAAAGTGACGTGATCAATTGGAGATGGGATTAAGCGATGGCAGGTGAATTTGACGGACAGGTCGTGATCGTCACGGGCGCGGCGGGGAATCTGGGCAGCGCCGTCTCGCGGCAGTTCGCGGCACAGGGCGCGCGGCTGATCCTGCTGGATCGCGGCGGTGAACGGCTGGCGAAGCTGGCGGCAGAACTCGGCGGCGACCCGCTGAGCGCCGATCTCGCCGACGCGGCGGCGGTCGATGCGCTGGTTGAGCAGATCGAGGCGCGCTACGGGCAAATCAACGTACTGGCGCATACCGTTGGCGGCTTCGAGGCAGGCACCCCCGTGCATGAATCCGATTACGAGGTCATGGAGCGGATGCTCAACCTGAACGTCCGCCCGGTCTATGTGACAGCAGGGCGCGTCGCGCGGCACATGGTCGAAAAGAACGTCGCCGGGAAGATCGTCGTCGTGCTGGCGCGCTCCGGGCTGAAGGGCTTCGGCGGCGGCGCGGCGTACACCGCCAGCAAAGCCGCCGCGCAGCGTGTGGTCGAGAGCATGTCCGCCGAACTGCGCGACAAGGGCATTCACGTCAACGCGGTGATGCCGAGCACCATCGACACGCCCGCCAACCGCGAGTCGATGCCCAAAGCCGATTTCAGCAAGTGGGTCACGCCGGACGACGTAGCGAACGCGATCCTCTTCCTCGCCTCAGACCGCGCCCGCGCCTTCTACGGCACGAGCTTCGAGGTCTACGGCAGGGCGTAGGAGAAGTCGAAAGTTGAAAGCTGAAAGTGAAAGAGCAAAGCTGGCAGCTTGAATTCAACGCTGAACCTGCAACCTCATGCCTTTCACTTTCTACTTTTAGCGCGTGTCGCTGTTGTCGTTGAACACGCCGGACGGGTGACAGCCGATGCGCTGAATCCGCGCGTTGACTTCCAAGCTGTGGAAGTAATCGGCTTGCGCCGTGTCCGGCGGGTATTCGACTGCCTCTGCCCACCCTTCGGCGACCAGTTCGGCGTTGACGAACTCCCCGTTCACGTAGACGTAGCGCAGCAGCCGCCCGTATTGATCCGTGTTGTTCACGTCGCGCACCAGCATGACCGTTTTGCCTTCGACCAGCGCGGCATTGGCGTTCGTGGCGGCTTCGTAACACGGCTGATCGCTTTCGGGGGTATTCACGCCGACGTAGCGGACGCGGTAGCCAACGCCGTTGATCTCCACGTCGATGGTATCCCCGTCGATGATGCGGGTCACACGCGCGCTTTCGCCGCCGCTGATGATCGCGGTCGGGGGATCGTTGTCGTTGGGGGTGTCGGTGTTGACATCGAGACTGCACCCCGTGCTGATCAGGGCGGCGGTGCAGAGACAGGCGAGAAAAAGGTTGCGTAGACGGGTCATGTTCAGCCTTGACGACTCAGATTATACTTGATTCCACCAACGAGTTTACCATTAGGGGGACGGAATGGACGACAATTTGATCCTCGGCGATCCGCGCCCCAGCCGCGCCGATGCGCTGAAAAATCGGCTGCACCTGCTGGAAACAGCCAAGCGCCTGTTCGATGAGCAGGGCGCGGATACCGTCACCATGTCGGCGGTTGCCGAAGCGGCGGGCGTCGGCAAAGGGACGCTCTATCGCCATTTCCCCAACGGCAAAGGCGACCTGTGCCGCGCGCTGCTCGACGAATGCCAGCGTGATCTGCAAAATCGCACGCTGTCGTATTTGCGCACGGGTGGCGATCCCGAAAACCAGTTGGTCTGGTTCTTGGAGCAGATTGTGTTGTTCGTGGAAGATCATCGTCCGCTGCTGGTCATGGTCGATGGTGTGCCAGACTTAGCCCACCCCGCGCACTGGTGGTGGATGCAGACAATTCGCGGACTGCTCGGTCAAATCCGCCCCGATCTCGACCTCGACTACGCGGCGGATGTCCTCTATGTCATGGTTGACCCGCGCACGGTCGAGTTTCAACGGACGCGGCGCGGTTATTCGCTCGAACGTGTGCTGACCGGGTTGACCGAAGTTGTTCGCCGCCTGATTACCGGATGAACCACTGCGCCATAAAAGACTGAGCAAACAGATGATCTGTTTGCTCAGTCCTCAGTCCTATTGCTTGCGCCGACGGTTCGCCTCGTAGACGACCTTCGTCACAATGCCACTCACGCCGATGCCTTTGCCCATCGTCAATTCGCGCCCGAAAATCTGCGGCACGATGTCCGGCGTGACCTGCGCGATTTGATCGAGCGCCACGCCGTCGAGCGCCTCCTTGAGGATCACGCACATCGCCATCGCTGACAGCCCCTGCGGGTTGAGCACATCGAACCAGTACGTCAGCGTGCCGTCGGGCTGATCGACCGCCCAGACGAACGCATCGGATTCGCACGCCGGAACGCGGTGAGTTTCGTCATACGGCTTAACGGCGATGTCAGACGGCACACGCGCCGTATCGAAGCGATCCGCCATTTCGATCAACAGTTCAGCCCGCTCGTTGCGGTCGGTGATCGACTGCATGTCTGCGACGACGGCAGCGAGTTTTTCGGGTAGTTCAGTCATGCTTGCCTTACCTAACGTTCAATCGGTACGCCCACAAGATTACCCCATTCCGTCCACGATCCATCGTAGTTGCGGACATTCGGGTAGCCGAGCAGATACGTCAGCACGAACCATGTGTGCGACGAACGTTCGCCGATCCGGCAGTAGGTGATCACGTCGTTGTCCGGCGTGACGTTCTGCTCGTCGGCGTAGAGCGCGCGCAGATCGGCGGCGGGGCGGAACGTGCCGTCTTCCGGGTTGACCGCCTTGCTCCACGGGACGTTCTTCGCGCCGGGGATGTGACCGCCGCGCAGCGCGCCTTCGTTCGGGTAGTCGGGCATGTGCAGACGTTCGCCCGTGTATTCGGCGGCGCTGCGCACATCGACCAGCGGTTTCTGCGTCGTCAGGTGCTTGAGCACGTCATCGCGAAAAGCGCGAATCTTCGAGTCGTCACGGTGCGGGGCGACGTAAGTCGTCGGCGCGTATTTGGGGATTTCGCGCGTGTACGGTCGCCCTTCGCGCTCCCACTTGGCGCGCCCGCCGTCCATGACTTTGGCGTTGCTGTGACCGAACAACTGGAACACCCAGAAGGCGTAAGTCGCCCACCAGTTGTTCTTGTCGCCGTAGAAAATGACGGTCGTCTGGGGCGTCACGCCGATGCGTGACATCAACGTTTCAAATTCGGGCTTCTTCAGGTAATCGCGGCGCACCGCGTCGTTCAGATCATGCGTCCAATCGACCTGCACCGCACCGGGGATGTGACCGGCGGCATACAGCAGCGGGTCTTCATTCGATTCGATGATGCGAATGCCGGGGTCGTTCAGGTGGGCGGCGACCCAGTCGGTCGAAACCAGCACATCAGGGCGGGCATAGTCCCGTTGGGAAATGTCCAGCGACATACTCACTTCTCTCCATGTCAACTTAGATGACAACTCCCATCATAGCCAGAATGGAGGGAAAAAGATAGCGTTATATATGAATCTCTAAGTCGGCGTTGGCAGCACAATCCCGCCGCCCGCGGGCAGTTCGACCATGCCGTTGAGCGCGTCCAAGCTGAGGCGGCAGTCTTTCAGCTTGAGGACGATATGCGTATCCGCCCGCACCGTCAGCACGAACGACGCCGCCGCAACCGAGCCGATCACCGGGCGGCGGCGCGCCACGACGTACACGCCCGCCTCATCCTGATCGGTGGCGATGCGCCACGCGAACGGCATTTGCAGATTGGCGGTGATTTCGATCTGCGGGTCGGCATGGCGCAGCACGCGAATTTCGGCGTTTTCCGCGTCGAGGTAGAGCGTGACCGCGCCGTTCACGTTGAAGCGATAACTTTGCGTCTGGCGGGCGATCTCCGCCACCGTCGAAACCGCGTTCGCCAGTTCGTTGAGCGTATTCAACTGCTGCTGCATCTGCCCATCCTCTGCCTACGAATCGATAGGCAGAGTGTAACACGAGTCAGCAGGCGAAAATCAATGCCGCTCACGGATTCCATGATGGGTGGACGATGTGCGCATCCAAGTCTGTCACCCGATGCCTGTTCGTGCCATCGACATCGATGATCCAGATTTCCGCGTGTCCGTCTTGATCCGCGACAAACGCGATCTGCGAGCCATCCGGCGACCACGTCGGGTAACGTGAACCGCGCAAGCCCGTTACCCCGTGCTGGTTCGTGCCATCAGCATTCATCACGTAGACCTCGTTGGTGGGATGCAACCCGCGCACGAAGGCGATCTGCTGCCCGTCCGGTGACCAGTGCGGATTCCAACTGCCTCGCGGATCATCAGTTAAGCGGCGGACACGGTCACTATCACGTTCCAGCACGTAGATGTCAGGCATTCCATCGCGCTCCGAAACGAAGGCGATCTGTGTGCCATCCGGCGACCATGTGGGATCATAGTCATTGTCGTTGTCGGACATGGGCAGGGGGTGCGGGTCGGTGCCGTCGGCGTTCATGAGGTAGAGGCTCAGGGTCGGGTATTCACCGCGCACAAAGGCGATTTGCGTCCCATCCGGCGACCACGCGGCTTGCCCCGCCTCCGCCGTGCAGTCGGTGAGACGCCGCACATTCGTCCCATCGGCGTCCATCATGTAGACCGAATCGCATCCGTCACGATACGACGTAAACACGATCTGCGATCCATCCGGCGACCACACGGGAAAAACATCGGGAAACGTGTTTTCGGTCAGGCGAATCACATTTGAACCATCCGCATTGATGGTGTACAGGTCATAGCCATCCGGCGGTATCCCCAGAGAAAAGACGATTTGCCCGCCGCCGTCACCGGGAGGCGTGGGGCTCGCGCCTGACGCCGCGCTGAGTGTTCCGCTGCTGACGAGTAGGGACAGCAGCAGGAGGACGATCCGGTATAAAGTCATAGGCTGTGTCCCCACATGGTCGAAGCCGCTAGAGATGATTATCGCGCAGGTAAACGAACCAGTACAGCGCGCCGACCATCACCACGCCGCCGATGATGTTGCCAATCGTCACCGGAATCAGGTTGTTGACGAAGCTCATCAGCGTCAGCCCGTCGAGCGAAATATTGGCAGCAAAGTTCGTGACGAACGCGGGATCGAACGTCTTGATCAGCAGCCCGATGGGCATGAAATACATGTTGGCGACGCTGTGTTCAAAGCTCGCCGCCACGAACGCGGTGATCGGAAAGATGATCACGAGGATTTTGTCGGTCGCCGTGCGCGCGCCGAGCGTCAACCAGACCGCCATGCACACCAGCGCGTTGCACAAAATGCCGAGCGCCAGCGCGGGCAAAAAGTCGATTTCGGCTTTGTGCGCGGCGATGCTCAACGCGGCTTGCCCGACCGCCCCGCCGCCAAACGTGTGTTCCTGACTGACGAACACCAGCAGCGCCGTGATCAGCGAACCGACCATGTTGCCCGCGTAGACGATGATCCAGTTGCGGATCACGGCGCGCAGCTTGACCTTGCCGCTCGCCCACGCGATCATGATCAGGTTGTTGCCGGTGAACAATTCCGCGCCGCCGAGCACGATCAGGATCAAGCCGAGGCTGAAGACGAACCCGACGAGCAGGCGCGTCACGCCGTAGGACAGGATGCCGCTTGCGCCCGCTCCGGTGATGGTGGCGAAGAGCGCGCCGACCGAGATGAATCCGCCTGCCATGATCGCCTGCACGAACATTGGCAGCGCGCCTAAGTTCGCCTTGCGTACGCCCATTTGCACGGCGCGCTCGGCGATTTCTTTAGGACTGTAAGCATCGACCCGCGTGTCCGGGCGCGTCTCTGCGCGCACCTCTGCGCGTCCGTTCACCGGGGTTGGAGCATCTTTTATCATGAGAGCCGTCCATATTTTCTGAGGAGTTCAACTAGGCGATCATGCGGCAGCGCGTAAAGCGTGTTGCCGTCGCGCCCGGTCATCGTATCGGCGGCGACCAGCGCATTGAGGATGGCTTCTTCGATACTTTCGACGACGGCAAGGAAGAACGGTTCAATGTTGCCGCCGCCTTCGTTGATGTAGACGCCGGTTTCGACGGCGCTTTCCGGGTAGTGCATCCGGCGGTTGGTCGTCGAGAAGGCGATGACGAAATCACCGCTGTCGTGATGCGCCACCGACCCCGTGCGCGCCAAGCCGAAGCCCGCCCGCACCGCGAGACGCGTCAGTTGGCGCGAGTCGAACGGCGCGTCAGTCGCCAGCACCATCATGATCGAGCCGCCGCCCGT
>JACSRG010000324.1 GCA_014879865.1 Anaerolinea sp. | reverse complement strand
CTCAAACGCAGGTGATCGCCGCCGCGTCCCATCGCGGCATGGCTTTTCAGGGCGAGATCGCGCACGGCGAACACGGGCGATGGATTGCCCGCGCCGAACGGCGCAAGGCGTTCGACATCGGCGACGAATTCCGGCGTGATCTCGTTGAGGCGCACATACCCGCTGATCGGCAGGGCGGGTGTGGTGTCTTTCGCGCCACGAATCGCGCCGACCGTGCGCGAAAGCTGGCGGCGCAGCAGGGCGATGTTTTCGGGGAGCAGACTCAACCCCGCTGCCATGGTATGACCGCCGAACGTCAGCAGTAGACCGCGATGCTGTTCGAGCGCGGCGGTGATGTCCACCCCGGCGACCGAGCGTGCCGACCCGCGCGCGGGCTGATCGGGCGGGGTCGTCAGCAGGATCACCGGACGGTTGTAGTCTTCGGCGAGACGATTCGCCACGATGCCGATGATGCCGCCTGTCCACTGTGGGTGACCGAGGATCAGCACATTGGAATCGAGCAGGGAGGAGTCGCGCTCGATTTGCGCCTGTGCTGCCCCGTAGATTTGATCGACTTGGAGTTTGCGCTCGGCGTTGTAGCCCTCAAGCTGCACCGCCAGCAAGCGCGCCTGTTCGGGATCGCTCGTCGTGAGAAACTCGACCGCCTGATTCGCGTTGCCGAGCCGACCGAGCGCGTTCAAGCGCGGCGCGATGGCAAAGCCGATCTGTTCCTCACTGAGTTCATCCGCGTTCAAGCCTGCTAGTTCAAACAGGATTTGTAAGCCGAGACGGGGCGTGTGCCGCAGCGTATTGATCCCGCGCTGCACGAGGTAACGCCCATCGCCGATGAGCAGTGCCACGTCTGCGACCATGCCGAGCGCGACCAGATCGAGCAGGTCACGCCGTTCGTCGCCCGCCAGCGCCTTGATCAACTGGTAGGCTGCGCCGACTCCGGCGAGTTCGCGCGCCGGGTGTCCCTCGCGTAGACGCTTGGGGTTGATTGCGGCAAAGGCGCGCGGCAGTTCTGGCGGCAGGTGGTGATGGTCGGTGATGATGACATCGACGTCGTGGCTTTGCGCGTAGTCAATCGGATCGTGCGCGGAAATGCCCGTGTCACAGGTAATCAGCAGCCCGATTCCTTCGCCGATCAGCCGTTCAAGGCTGGGGATGTGCACGCCGTGACCTTCGGTCTGCCGCCCCGGGATGTAATAGGTCACGTCCGCGCCCATCTGCCGCAGCGCCGAAACGAGCAGCGCGGTCGATGTCTGCCCGTCCACGTCGAAGTCGCCCCACACGCCGATCTTTTCCCGCCCGTTAATCGCCGTGTACAGGCGCTCAACCGCGCGATCCATATCCGGCAAATCGAACGGCGAGGCGGGATGATAGGCGTCGGGGTCAAGGAAGCCGCGCGCCGCGCTGATGCTCGTGATCCCGCGCCGGACGAGCGTTTCGGCGATGACCGGATGCCCGCCGACGAATCGTGCCAGCGGCTCAGGGACGGTGATAGCGGTCGGTTCGATCCACGTTTTCATCAGAACTCGATTTCGGCGATCTGGTCAAGGCTGACGCCCAAAACACCGGGCGCTTGCTCTGGCTCATCGTCGGCTTGATCGCGGAAGTCGCCCGCTTTCACGCCGCGCTGATCGAGTGAGCGATAGGTGCAGAACTTGCACTTATAGACTTCATCGGTCAGCGGGAATGCTGTTTCATCGCTTCGCGCCAGCAGATCGGCGGCGAGACGCTCTAGATAAGCGCCATCCTCGGCAAACTTCGCCGCGCTGTAACTGAATACCTGCGGCTGATCAGGAAATTCGGTGAACCAGTACATCATGCTGACGTTTTCCGGCGGGATCGGCTGCCCGTCGTTGAGATGCGCGCCCGCTTTGACCAGCACATACGGGTAGATGATCGTCTGCAAGCGCCGTTCGAGTGTGTCGCGGCGCGGCGGCTTGAGCGCGGTCTTCCAATCGACGATCACTGCCCGATCCTCGCCCAACGCGATCAGATCATACTTGGCGACCAAGCGGCGACCCGCCAGCGGCACGGAGAGCGTGATCTCCGGGCAGCGCTGCTTGTCCGGCAAGCCGACCAAACCCGACGCGCGGAAGTTCTGCCACCAGCCGAAGACCCGATCATCGTCGATGGTCTCCTCGATGGCGGCGGGATCAATCTTGATAATCGCCTGCTGCGCGAGACGATGAAACTGTTCGCCCTGCTGCATGTGCAGCTCGAAGTCTTGCAGCGGGGCGCTCTGCGGCGCGGGATACTGCAAATCCAGCACGTAGCGATAGTAGAAGCGGCGCGGACAGTCCACGAAATCTTGCAAGCTGCTCTGACTGAACTGGAACTGCGGCGGGAGGTTCATTGAGCTTGCTCCGTGAGGTATGCCTGAAGCGCGGCGAACGGGATCGCCATCTGTTGATCGCCCTGCTGACCGGTATTCCACGTCATCACCAACTCGCGGCGCGCGCGGGTGATGCCCACATACAGCAGGCGCAGGCGTTCGGCGGCGTAATCGACGCGCGCGTCCGCCGTCGCCACGCCTTCGCGGTAGGGGATGTCATGCGCCAGCGCGGTCAACTGCGCCAGCGACTCGGCTTCGAGATTCAACCCCTCGCGGATGAAGCGCTTTTCCGACATGAACTGATCGCCGGGCAGGGCGGACGGGAAGTCATACGTATTGACGGAGAGCAGATACACGCGATCCCATTCGAGTCCTTTGGCGGCGTGCATGGTCGCCACTGTGACCTTACCTTTGTGCGCTTCGGGGTCGAAGCCGCGATCCGCATCATCGACGCCCAAGAAACGCCGCTCGTTGCGGGCGATGACTGCCAGTTCCTCGGTGTATTCAGGCAGACGCGCCGCCGGGTGCGATTCGGCGTAGCCGCTCAACAGCACCGCCATGCTGTGCGCGATGGCGAGATCGGCGGAACTCTTGAACAGGTCTTGTGCGAGGATCAGGATCAACTGGTCAATCGGCAGGATGACCGCTTCCTGCCAGCGGCGCACGATTCCGCGAAACTCCGCCAGCAGCGCGCCGACCTCCGGGTCAGCCTCGATCAGCTTGGCGACTTCCTCATCTTCCGCCAGCCAGTCACGCCCCAACTGCGGCGTGATGAAATCCTCGACGCGCGGGCATTTGCGGATTACCTTCAGCGTATCTTCCAGCCGCTTCGCCAAGACTTCGTCGTCCCGGTCTTCGCGCCGCCACACTTGATACACCCGTGCCAGCAAGCGCACATCGCCGGGGTTGCTCAAGTACTGCAAGATGTTGCCGACTGCGCCCGCCGCTTCACGGGTCGAAGTCGTCGAACGCAGCAGTTCGACATAGTTGATTTCCGGCTCACGCACCTGTTTCAGCGCGTCCACGATGTCGAAGCCGCGTTTGTTGCGCGGCACGAGGATCGCTGCCGTCTGGTCGGGATGATCAGGCTGCCAGCGCCGGATTGAATCGACAACGGCGCGGATTTCTTCTGCCGGGGTGAGCGGGTTCGGGTAAAGGATAACCCGTGCCTCGTCGGTAGGCGGGTTGGGCTGCGGGTCGCCGGGGGGCGCGGGCTGAATCAGCGGCGGCTGAAGCGGCTGACGGTCGCGGACTTCGGCGTTGGGATGGCGATCCATTGCCCATTCGATCAGATGGTTCGCGGCGTCGATGATCGGCACGGCAGACCGCCCGGAGTTCGGCAGTTCGCGCGGCGTGACGCCCTGTTCGCGCAGAAAATCGCGCAGATACTCCGGCTTGGCGGTGGTGAATGTCTCGTAAATCGATTGGTTCGGGTCGCCGACGCGCACCCAGTTGCCGCTGTCGCCGATCAACTTGCGGATGATGCGTTCTTGCAGCAAACTGCTGTCCTGCGCCTCGTCTTCGAGAATGAAGCGCCAGCGGCGGCGCAGGCGCGTCAAATAGGTGTTGTCGAGTTCGAGCGCCAGCAGCGCAAGGCGAATCAAGTCCTGAAAATCGACCGCGCCGCGCATACTCAAGCCGCGCTGGTAGTTGACGTAGATGCTGTAGCCCATTTCGGCGAGGGGCAGGGGATGCGGGTAAGCGTCCAAACGTTGGCGGATGTCGTCGGGCAGCAGACGTTCGTCTTTCGCCTGCTTGACGAACCCGCGCGCGATGTCGGTGACGAGCGGCGTCCAGCGTTCGCGGATCACCCAGTCGCGCCGGTTGTCTTCAAGATCGCCCGCGAGAAAGTGCGCGGCGGCGTCGGGGTTGAGCTTGACCCACGTCAGCGCGGCGTCTTGCAGCACGCCATCCGCTTCACGCTCGTCGATGATCTGAAAGTCATCTGCCAAGCCAACCAAGCCGGGACGGTCGCGCACGATGTCATTGCATAAGCCGTGCAGCGTCCGCACGCGGTAGCCGACGTTCGGCAGCAAGCCGCGTTCGCGCACAAATGCGCCGATCTGCCGCGCGAAGTTATCGACCGCCGAATTAACGAGTGTGACGATCAGGACTTCTTCGTCATCCTCAAGCTGCTCGGCGATCAGTTTCGCCGCCAGCGCGGAGAGCGTCTTGGTCTTGCCGCTGCCGGGAACGGCGGACACGCCCATTTTGCCGCCCGTGTAGGCGAGGACTTCGGCTTGTTTCGGACGCGGTTTAAACGTCGCCATTGGCTTCTTCCCTCCCTAAACGGCGCAGCATCCGCTGAATCGCTTGCAGCAGTTCACCCTGACTTTCATAGCCGTTCTCGCTGAGCTGGCTCAAGCCGAGGTAGATTTTACCGCGACAGCGCCGGATCAAGCCGATCATTAGACGGTAAAGCGCGTCGCGCCGGATTTCGACCTCGCGCTCATCCGTCCACTTGTCGCCCGCTGTCCACTGGTGACTGAGGACATACGGATGCGTCAGCGGTTGGTAGAGCCGCTCGAACCAGCCGCGATTGCCGATGTCCAGCCAGAACTGCACGTCGGTCGGCTGATTGTTCATCAGGAAGGTGTACGCCGGGGCGATCAACACGCTGTTTTCGGCTTGCACGTTCCAGCGGCGCACGTACTGCGCGGCGATCAGACCGCCCGCCACCATCTCGATGTACTCCTTGCCGGACGGTTTGCCCGCCGGGAGATAATCGCCGAGTGCGCGGCGGAAACTGCGCGCCGAGTCGATCAGGTTGCTGGTCACGCGGGCGGCTTCAAAATCGCCGTAGAAGCCAAAGCCGATTTGTGACAAGACTTCCCCGAAGATCAGGCTGAAGAAATGATCGAGTTCTATCTCAGGAATCGGGGGCGCGTCAGTCTTCTCGACTTTCTTCTTGCGCCCGCGCTTAGGCTTCTGCGCCTCCGCTTCGGGGGGCGGCGGTTCTGGCAGAGCGGCGCTGTAACTCTCCAGCCACAGGCGCAGCGCGTCGTAGCGTTCGCCGATCACATAGCTGATGCGTTCTTGCGCGTCGATGGGCAGCCGCTCGAACGGTGCGAGTCCGGTCTTGCTGTTTGGATCGGGATAAGCAGTTTCGGCGAGAAGCTGAGCCCGCACGAGGTCAAGCGTCTTGCCCGACTCGACCGAGCCAATCGCCAGCATCAGCGCATAGGCGACGTCGAAGCGCGTCGGCTTGAGAGCCCACCCCGGATGCGCCAACTGCGCCAGCGTCAGCAGGCAGCGCGCGGCGGGTTCTTCGCGCAGTGCCCGTGACGGTCGATGCGACCGTGCCGGAATGCCTATGCTTTCGAGGCGCGTCATCAACGAGAAGCGCAGCGCGTCGGAGAGGAACGGCGCGAGGACGACGATCTCGCCGGGTTCGCAGTGTTCTTCCGTGACCAAGTAGCGAATCTCGTCGGCAATCCAGTTGAGCATCTCCGGGTAGAAGCGGTGATCACGGTAGGCAAGTGCGCGGCGCGGATCGGCGGTTGTCTTCACAGCGTCTTGACCGAGCACGCGGGCGAGTTCATTGCCGAGCGCGTCGAGTTCCGGCGAGTTGACGAACGACTGCGTGAATTCGACATATTCGTCGGCGCTGGCGCGAATCTGCGTCAGCGCGTACTGCGGGTCAGCGCCCAAGAAACTGCGAAAGCCGCCTTCGGCATCGAACAGGATCAGCGCCGAGTCCGCATCGGGCAGCCATTCGACCAGAAGATCGACCAGACGCGGGTTCTCTTCTTCGACGTTGTCCACAATCAGATGAGCGAAGCGGGTGAGTAAGTGTTCGCGTACCTGCCGCACACCCCACAGCGCATTGAAGGCTTCGATTTGCAGCGAGAAATCGAGCAGACTGTGATCGAGGCAGTAGCGCCGGAAACGATCAGCGCACTCCTGAACCTGATCAAAGGTGCGGTACTGCGCGCTCTCGCCGAGCCACGCATCTTTTAAGCGCTGGGCAACTTCGGTATACGGGAAGCCGACGACGGCGGCTTTGTTCAGGTTGTCGAGAATCTGGCTGTACAGGCGGTTGCGGTCGATGGTGATGGCGTCGAAATAGCCGTGTTCCAGTATCAGCGGATCGACGATGCGCGACATGATGTACTGTGCTGTTTCGAGCGTGAGGATCGTCGGCTGCTTGTCCGCTGGAAAGCCGATCAACGGCGCTGCCAGCGCCCAGAACAACTGCACGGTCTCGACTGCCAGCGCGCTGAACGTCGTCACGGTGACTTGTCCGCCGGGGGCGAGATCGGCGTGGCGCAGCGCATCCACAAACGGGTATTCCAGCGCGCGCTGCGGCACGATCACGAGAATCTCGTTCGCAGGTACGCCCGACTCAAGCAGGTAGAGCAGGCGGTGAATCCCGACGGTGGTCTTCCCGCTGCCCGCAGCGCCTTCGAGGAAGATCGATCCGCTGATCGGGGCTTCCACAAGCGCCAATTGTTCAGGAGTTAAGTTCGTTTTTTCGACCATATGTACTAAAGATTATACCTCAAAAGCCCCAATTTAGGTAGATTGTTATTGTGGCACAGCGGACGAGTTTTGAACACGTTTTCGCTCCTGTCCGTATTGAGAAATAGACAGGGGAGTGATGACTGTGACGGAAGCTGAACTGCTCAAGCTGGCACAAGAAGGCGATTACGATGCCTTCGAGGGTTTATATGCTGCCCTCGAGCCGGGGCTAGCGCGCTTTGTGCGGCGGCTGATCGGCGACGGTTATGACGCGGAAGACGTAGTGCAAGATACCCTGATGTCGCTCTATGTCAACTTGGTCAAAATCGATCCGCCGGAAAAGCTCCGCCCGTACGTCTTTCGGATCGCGCGCAATCGCTGCTATGACATCCTACGCAAGCAGGGACGCTTCCAAGAGGTCTCGATGGATGCGGACGAAGGCGACGGCGTAAGCCTACGGCTGACGTTCGAGCTTCCCGACGAACGAACGTCCCTGCCGGAAGAAGTCACGCATTGGCTGCTTCTGCACCTCGAAGTCACCGAGGCAATGGAGCAGTTACCGGAACTTCAGCGGCAGGCACTCATCATGTTCGCGGAAGAAGAGCTGTCCTACGCGGAAATCGCCGAGGTCATGGGCGTCAGCATCGGCACGATCAAGTCACGGATCTTTCACGCAAAACAATCGCTGCGGCGGCTGCTGCCCGCCGATACGCTCTCGGCGATTGAGGACGAAATCGAAGACGAACCCCCAGTCGATAAACGGTTAGACCGGCGGGCACGACCCGCACGAAAGGAAAGCAATCATGGACGAAACACAACTCAACAAGGTTCAGCAGTACCTACAGGCACTCAAGGCTTTGCAGCGGTCGGTTGAACGGGCTGTCCATCAGGATGTCTATCAGGGGACGGGGCGGATGGCGGTGAAGCAGTACACGGGGATTCAGCGCAAGGTCGCCGAATTGTTCCCGGAAGACTTTTACGTCACGGATACGCTGACGCTGGAACTCGACGAAAACATCGAGGAACGGCACATGCTCAGTCAGGTGCAGTTGGCGTCCAGCCAGATGGTGATCTACCTCGAAGGCGTGCTGCGCGACAA
>JACSRG010000553.1 GCA_014879865.1 Anaerolinea sp. | reverse complement strand
CGCCATCGTCAGGTTTTGCAGCGGGCATTCGCCGCCCTTGTCGCAGATCGGGCAGTCGAGCGGGTGGCTCGTCAGCAAGAACTCGACCACGTTTTCGCGCGCTTGATCAACCTGCGGCGTATTCGTGCGAATGACCAGACCATCGCTGACCACCGTCGTACAGGCGGTTTGCAGCTTGGGCATCCAGCGAATCTTCGGGCTGCCCTTGTCATCCAGCACCACCGCGCCGGTCGCGCGGTCTTTCTCAATCGACCCCATTTCGACGAGGCACATACGGCACATGCCGACGGGCTTCATCTTCGGGTGATAACAAAACACGGGGATGTCGTTGCCGATCCATTTGGCGGCATCGACCAAATTCGTCCCCGCCGGGACTTCATAAGCCTGATCGTCGATGTAAACTTTGACCGTATTCGCCATTGATTCCTCCAAACGAGGTTTGAGTATACCGCGTTCCGGCGTTGATCACACGCCGCTCTACTACCGGTAAGACCGGGCTTGTTTCAAACCTGCAAGGGCGCGGTCTTGCACCACCTGCGCGACCACGCCCCAATCTTGACTTTCTACCTGTGCCGCCGCGAGTTCGAGCGCGCGCCGGAAATCCATTTCTGCATCGCCGTAACGCCGCAGTTTGAGCAGCGACTCGCCGCGCAGCACGTAATTCGCTGCCGCGCTTGGCTGCGCTTCGATGGCGCGATCCAGATCGATCACGCGCAGTGCGGTCAGCCGCATCGGACGGAAGAACCGCGTCCACAGGCTGACCCGGATCGGCGGCGGTTGGTCGAGCAGATCGCCGCTTTCGACCTCCGCGCTCGGCGGCTCAACCGCTGCGGTGACTTCGGTGTCTTCCACCGGCAGCACCGTTACTGGCGCGGGACTCGTCGGTTCAAGGCGGCTTGCCCGCGCTTCTGCGAACCGCGCCCACCCTTCGGCGTTCGACCGTTCCGCTTCCGAACCGTGTTCGGCATCACCCAGATCAGGCTGCTGCCGCAGCGCGTCGTCACTCAAGCTTAATCTCCGGCTGCCGGAGCGGCTGCCTTGCCACGCGCCGCCGGTTTCGCGGCGGGCTTGGCGGGCGCTTCTTCCGCCTTCGGCGTGACGTACTGCTTGAAATCATCCGGGAAATTCTTGATCGTGTGGATGATCGGGTTGGCGGCGAAGTCGCCGAGCGCGCACAACGTCACGCCCTGCATGTTCTTGGCGATGTTCGAGATCAAATCGACATCGCTCGGCTTGCCCTGCCCGCTCAAAATGCGATCCACCACCTTGTCGATCCAGTACGTCCCTTCACGGCATGGCGTGCATTTGCCGCAGCTTTCGTGCTTGAAGAACTTGATCGCCTTCGACGCGATCTGCGTGATGTTCCAGCTATCGTCAATGACGATGACCGACGCCGATCCCAAGATCGAGCCGACCTTCTGCACATCTTCATACGTCAGCTTGGTATCCAGCACCGCATCGGTCGCCGGGAGGATGGGACCCGAACCACCGGACGGCAGAATCGCCTTGAGGTTTTTGCCATTCGGGATGCCACCGCCATACTCGAAGATCAACTCGCGGAAGGTCACGCCCATCGGCAGTTCATAGTTGCCCGGCTTGGCGACGTTGCCGCTCAAGCAGAAAATCTTCGTGCCGGGGCTTTGCTCGTTCCCGTTGATCCCCTTGTAGGCATCCGCGCCGTTGACGATGATCCACGGGACATTGGCGAGCGTCTCGACGTTGTTCACGACGGTCGGTTCGCCGTACAGACCACCGCCCTTTTGCGCGGGGAACGGCGGACGTACACGCGGCTGTCCGAGCTTACCTTCGAGGCTTTCGAGCAGCGCGCTTTCCTCACCGCAGATATACGCGCCCGCGCCGAGGTGCGTGTAGACCATGCACGACCAGCCCGACCCGTTGATGTTGTCGCCGCACAGGTTGCCCTTGACGGCGTCTTCGATGTGCTGATCGACGCGGTGCGCCACATCCCAGAATTCGCCGCGCAGGTAGATGTAGACCGCCTTCGCCTGAATCGCATAAGCGGCAATCAGCGCGCCTTCGATCAACTGGTGCGGGTTGTTTTCCAGAATTTGCCGGTCTTTGAACGTCCCGGTTTCGCTTTCATCCGCGTTGACGACCACGTACTTGACGGGTTCGCTCTGCGGAATGAAACTCCACTTGACGCCCGTCGGGAAGCCCGCGCCGCCGCGTCCACGCAGATTCGACGCCTTCACCACGTCGATGACTTCGGACGGCTTCATGGTGAGCGCCTTCTTCAAGCCCTCATAGCCGCCGTTCTTGACGTAAACGTCGAACTGGTGAATATCGGGAACGTCCTTTTCACGATAAATGATGTTGGGCATAGTGTCCCCTAGTGCTAACTGAAGTCGAAAGTTAAAAGATGAAAGTTAAAGGTGAACGTCATTGACTTTCAACTTTCTACTTTCCACTTTTCACTGGATTAACGGCGGCATTGACTTCATTGCGCCACTGTTCGAGCAGGACTTTCATCTTGTCCATGTCAAGGTTTTCGTAGAAGTGGAAGTTGCATTGCAGCATCGGCGCTTTGTCGCACGCGGCGAGGCACATCACATGCTCGACGGTAAACATACCGTCATCCGTCGTGCCGCCTTCTTCGACCTTGAGATACGTTTTCAACTGCGCGTGGAACTCATCCGCGCCGCGCAGCGCGCACGCAAGGTCGGTGCAGACTTGCAGCCAATACTTGCCCTTCGGTTTCTCCGAGTACATGGTGTAGAACCCGGCAATCGACTTGACCTGCGTCGGGTCGAGATCGATCAGTTCCGCCACTTCGACGATGCCTTCGGGCGTCACCCAGCCGTATTCTTCCTGCACGATGTAGAGCAGCGGCATCACCGCCGACCGCTTATCGGGGTACTTGGCAAACGTCTTGTTGATGCGATCCGCGTATTTGTCTGCGATCATACACGTTCCTACTTTCTTTCACGCGAGTAGTAAAAAGTTGAAAGTAGAAAGTTAAAAGTGGTGTCCTTACTTTCGGCTTTCAACTTTTAACTTTCACCTATCGTTATCTGTCGCTGTCGCCCAATACGATGTCCACGCTGCCGATGATCCCGACCAGATCGGCGATCATGTGCCCTTCCGCAACCTTGCCCAACGCGCTGATGTGCATGAACGACGGCGTCTTGAAGTGGACGCGGCGCGGCTTGTTGCCGCCCGTCCCATGCAAGTAGCAGCCGATCTCGCCGCGCGGGCTTTCAATCGCCACGAACACCTCTGAATCTGGCGCGGTGTAGCCTTCCGTCCACAGCTTGAAGTGGTGGATTACCGCTTCCATACTGCGCCCCAGTTCCGCGCGCGGCGGCGGGACGAACTTGCGATTGGTCGAGCGGAACGGTCCGCCGGGGATGTTCTTCATCGCCTGCTGGATGATCTTGACGCTCTCGCGCATTTCCAGCACGCGCACGTAGAAGCGATCATACACGTCGCCGTGTTCGCCGAGCGGCACATTGAAATCATACTTCTCGTAGCCGCTGTACGGATGCGCCTTGCGAATATCCCAGTTGACGCCGCTGCCGCGCAGGCTCGGACCGCTCACGCCGAGCGCGATACCTTCTTCCGGCTCGATCACGCCGATCCCCTGCGTGCGATCCATCCACAGCGGATTGTTGGTCAGCAGGCGTTCGTAGTCGTCGATCTTGCCGGGCATGTAGCCGACGAAGCGTTCGAGCGCGGGCATGAATTCCGCCGGGAGATCGCGCCAGATGCCGCCGGGGCGGATGTAGCTGGTCATCATGCGCTGCCCGGACAGGAGTTCGAACAGGTCGAGGATGTATTCGCGTTCGCGGAAGCAGTACAGGAACACGCTCATCGCGCCCATGTCGAGCGCGTGCGTGCCCAACCACACGAGGTGGCTGTTGATGCGCGTCAGTTCCAAGCAGATCACGCGGATCACCTGCGCGCGTTCCGGCACATCCAGCCCGGTCAGCTTTTCGATTGCCAGCGAGAACGCCATGTTGTTGTTCATTGGCGCAAGGTAGTCCATGCGATCCGTGAGCGGCAAGCCTTTTTCGTAGGTGCGCGCTTCGATGCTCTTTTCGATGCCCGTGTGCAGGTAGCCGACATCGGGCAGGCAGGTGACGATCTGTTCGCCGTCCAGTTCGAGGAGCAGACGCAGCACGCCGTGCGTGCTGGGGTGATGCGGACCCATGTTCAGGAGCATCGTCTCGCCGGTCATGGCACGTTCGGAAACCAGCCCGCGAAGCTGCTCGACGCTGCCCTCGAAGGTTTGCAGCGAATCGGGCGAGGCGTTCGTGCTAGGGTCGAGATTTTGAATTCCAGTTACCATCTCTCGCTACTCCTGTGCATAGGGCTTGTGCTTGCTGATCTCGTCCACGTTGAACGAGAACATGACGGTTTCGTAACCGAGCGGTGCATCCCGGCGCAGCGGGTGACCGTCCCAGTCTTCCGGCAGCAGCACGCGCCGCAGATCGGGGTGTCCCTCGAAGATGATGCCCATCATGTCGTAGATTTCGCGCTCCAACCAGTTCGCCGCCGGGTAGACCTGCGTGACCGTCGGCACGACGGGTTCGTCTTCCGGCAGGTAGACCTTGACGCGCACGCGGCGGTTGTAGAGCATCGACAGCAGGTGATAGCATACGCCGAAACGCCCCGGTCGGTTGTAGTCCGGGTAGTAATCGACCGAACTCACATCCGACAGATAGTTGTAGATCAAACCGTTGGTATCGCGCAGGTAGCGTGCGACGTTGACGAGCTGTTGGGGGTGGATCACGAGCGTGGTTTCATCGCGGAATGTGACAACGTCGAGGAGGGCATCGGGGAATTTCCCCTTGACCGCCTCGACGGGATCGAGTGCTTTTGGAATCTGCATTGTCGTCTACTCTTTCACCCAGTGGGCGAGGCTTTCGCCGCGCACCTTTTCATGCAGCGTCAGAATGCCGTGAATTAACTGTTCCGGGCGCGGCGGGCAGCCCGCGACGTATACATCGACCGGGATGATTTCGTCGACGCCCTGCACGACCGCGTAGTTGTTGTACACGCCGCCGCACGACGCGCAGTCGCCCATCGACAGCACCCACTTCGGCGACGCCATTTGATCGTACAGTTGGCGCACGACGGGAGCCATCTTGCGGGTCACGCGCCCCGCCACGATGATCAGGTCGCTCTGGCGCGGTGAAGCGCGGTTGAGTTCCATCCCGAAGCGCGACATATCGTAGTCGGACGCTTGGGTTGACATCATTTCAATCGCACAGCACGCCAACCCGAACAGGAGGGGCCACATCGCACCCGTCCGCGCCCAGTTGACGGCGGTATCCAGCGTCGTCGTGACGACGCCGAGGTTGCCCAACTTTGAGGAAATTACTCCCATTCTAACGCCCCTACTCTCCACTCATAGATCAATCCGATGGTCAACACCAGAATGAAAATGCCCATAGCAATAAAGACGTACAAGCCCATGTCGCGGAAGACGACCGCCCACGGCAGGAAGAAGATCACTTCGATGTCGAACAGGATGAACAGCACCGCAATCAGGTAAAAGCGCACGGGGTAGCGGCGGTTGGCGGGACCAATCGGCTTCATCCCGCTCTCGTAGGGAGCGTTCTTACGCGAGGTCGGGCGGTAGGGACCGAACAAGCGTGAAATGACTAGAATAATCAGTGAAACGAGGACAGCGACGATCAAAAGTGCGCCAATGGGCGCGAATTCAGAGAGTGCATTCATGAGCAAGCACCTGATATCATGTTGGATTGTTCAATTTGGAACAAATAACCCAAACCAAGATTAACATATGGGCTAGGGTGAGTCAAGAATTTCTCAGCCGATCCTGACCCCGATGCGCTGCCGTAAGTAGGCAGCGGCGTGCAGTGTCAGCACGTCCTGCACGACCAGTTCGCGGTTCTGCGCGTGCTGGAAAACGGCGTCCGGTCCCACGCTGAACATATAGTGCGATCCGGCGACCACGCGCACATTCGACGCCGGGAATTCCAGCCGCGAGAGCAAGTCCATCATCGGGACAAGTCCCACCAGCGTATCGCGGTGACCGAGCATCGTCTTGAAGAAATCGAACTGGCGCGGGATTTCGCGGTTGTTGAGCAAGCCCATCGCCAGAAAGGTCGAGGCGGTGATCCCGCGCGGCGTGTGCTGGTACTGGTAGCGGTGCAGTTCCTTGACGTAGTAGCTCGCGCCCGAACAAACGGCTTCGATCACCTGCGGCTTGAGGAAGCGCTCGAATACCTCGAAGATGTGCAGGCGGTTGACGATGCCGATCCCCAGACCGACGGCAGTGAAGAAGATGCGCTTGGTATCGTCGTCCAGCAGCAGCGCGGGCGCGAGTGCCAACCGCGTCTCCTCGCCCATGCGCCAGCGCAGCGGGTTCAGGTAGAACAGTGCCGCCCCGCCCATGCTGTGCCCCACGAAATTGATCACCTTCGGGCTGCGCTGTCCCGGCTGGCGGCGAAGCTGGAGGACATCGATCAGATTCTCGATGGTGTTCATCGCGGCGGGTGGATTGCACTTGTCGAGCGGCGGCGTCTCATCGACCAGCAGCGACGCGCCAAAGCCGTTGTGATCGACGGTTATGGCGATCAGCTTCTTGTTGCTGACGACGGTCATGCCGGGGATGCTCTCCCAGATGGCGTGGTTGCCTGTCCAACCGTGCATGAAGACGACAAAGCCTTCGCACTCTTCGAACTTGGCTTCGAGTTCCTCGTTGGTGGTGGCGTGATCATCCGCCCAGATCAGCGCGAACACCATGTCGAGCAGCCCGGCGTCGAACAGGAATGGACGCCCGATGCTGGTCGGAATCAACCCCGCGTTGATCAAATCCGTCAGGCGATACAGCGCGGTCTGTGTGCCGGGGACATCCCCTTCTTCCCGCTGAATGTAGCCGCGCATCCATGCCAGTTTTTCCGCGATCATCGTCTACGCTCCGTGTCTGCTATCTCCATTATAAGAGAAAGGCGCAGAAACTACCTTGATTCTGGCGTCAGCACTTGGTTTGCAGTTTCGCCCCACACGCGCAGCGCGTCGATCACCGGGCGGAGCGTTTCCCCGAAGGGTGTCAGCGCGTATTCCACGCGCGGCGGCACTTCCGGGTAGATCGTGCGCTCGATAATGCCCTGATCTTCGAGGATGCGCAGGCGTTCGGTCAGCGTCTTCGGGCTGATCCCGTCAAGTCCCGCCCGCAGTTCTCCGAAGCGCTTCATCCCGGTGAACAACTCCCGCAAGATCAGCAGCGTCCATTTGCCTTCCAGCACGGACGCCGCCCGTTCAATCGGACAGCCTTTCGCCCCCATCGTCATCTCCAATACTTCACAAAAGGTAATTATAGCACTATTTTGTAACTACTTTACAAAAGAAACTAAGGAGTTTAGTCTAGTCCGTAGATGCTCAACTTACCTCAATTCAGGAGACGTACACTCATGACAACGCAGCGGAATTCCAATGTCCTGCGCTCTATGCTCGGCTTTATCGGTGTGGTGCAGGTGTTCTTCGGGATCATGTTCACATTCGTGCCGAACACCTTCGCGGGGATGGTCGGCTTGGAAGCCGCGCCCCCGTGGGCGCTGTGGATGTTCACGATGTTCGGGGCGCGGGCGTTCGGCTTCGCCTACGGGATGTTCGTCGCCATGCGCGACCCCGCCCGGCACAGCACATGGATTCGCGCGATGATCGTCGTGCAGGCGGTGGACTGGATCGGGACGCTCGTGTTCCTGCTCAACGGCAGCCTGACCTTGATGCAGGTCTCGACCGCCGCCGTGCTGCCGGTGATCTTCATCGCCACGCTGGTGACGCAGTTCCCGCGCGAACGGGGCAGCGCCGCCGCATAGGGATATGGTTACACTCCTCACCCCAACCCCGCCCTCGTGCAACCTATGGTTGCCGCGAATCTCGGGGGAGGGTGACAACATCGGGAACAACGCTGCACGGCAAGAGAGCCGCAGTCTCCCCTCCTCGAATTCGGGGAGGGGT
>JACSRG010000393.1 GCA_014879865.1 Anaerolinea sp. | reverse complement strand
GAGATGCACACGCGGCTGCGCCTGATTTGCGCTCAGGTAGAGGTACTGGCGGCGGTGATTGGCGTAGATCTCTAAGCCGTAGCTGTCCTCGTCCACGCCGACCGAATCCTGCACGCGACCACCGACGAGCGAGTCCATGAACTCGTCCACCAGCGCTGACAGAGTAAACGCGTCGAGGTACATGAGGCGGCTTTACCGGGCGTCCGGGGTGAGCAGGTAGGCGATGATGTCGCCCAATTCCTGATCGCTGACCCGGCTGCCGAAATTCGGCACCATCGAGTTCGGGTAGCCTTCGACGAGGTACGCCTCAGGATGGATGATCGATTCGTACAGATAGGCATCGGCGGGCATGGGCGGGCGGCGTTCTGCCGCTCGTTCGGCGATCCCCTCCCATGACGGCGCGATCCCGTTCTCCGCGCCTGCCCGGTGACATGCGGGGCAGCCATAGCGCTGAATCGCCGCTTCGGCATTCGCGGGGTCGGCAATCGCCAGCAGCGCATCGACCCGGTCGCGGTACGCGCCCGAACTCACCGGCTCGATCCCGCTCGAACCTTGATTAAAGCTGAAAAGCTCCACGAGGAAGAAAACGAGTACCACGATGAGCAGCGCCCCCGCGAGATACACTGCCCATCCCAGTCGATTTTTCTGTGCCATAGCCCAACTACAGGATGATCTTATCGATCATCATGACAAGGAACAAGAACGCGAGATACGCGGTGGAGAACTTGTAGGTGCTGCGCGCCGCCGCGCCGGTCTGCTCGCGGATCAAACGGACCGCCGAGCGGATCAAGCCGACGCCGAGTGCCAGCGCCGCCAGCGCGTAGATCGCGCCGAGCGTGCCAAAAGCGGATGGCAGCAGGCTGATCACCAGCAGCAGAATCGCGTAGAGCAAAATCTGCTGGCGCGTGACGTGTTCACCGCGCGCGACAGGCATCATTGGCACATTGGCGCGGGCATAATCCGTATTGACCAGCAGTGCCAGCGCCCAACTGTGCGGCGGCGTCCAGTAAAAGACGATAGCGAACAGAATGAACGCCTCGAAATTGAGTGAGCCGTTGACAGCCGCCCACCCGACGAGGACGGGCATCGCCCCTGCCCCGCCGCCGATCAGGATATTGAGCACGGTGTTGCGCTTGAGCAGCATCGTATAGATGATCACGTAGTACAGCGCGCCACCTAGCGCCAACCCCGCCGACAGCCAGTTGACGAAAATGCCGAGGATCAGCACTGACCATGTGACGAGCGCCACGCCGAAGATCAGCGCGTTGGACGGCGAAACGCGCCCCGACGGGATCGGGCGGCGCGCCGTGCGGCTCATGCGAGCATCAAGATCACGGTCATAATACTGGTTGATCACACTGGAACCTGCCGCCGCCAGCGCCCCACCAATGATGGTGAAGACGAGTTCCTTGAGCGGCGGATGACCATCGGCAGCGATCACCATCGCCGTGACCGTCGTGAAGACCAGCAGCAGCACAATCCGCAGCTTGGTCAGTTCCAGATAGGCTTTAAACGTTTCGCGCCACGGCGATTTCACTACGGTTTCACTGGGGATGACCCGCGCCATTCCGCCTCACTTCCAACTCGATTACTCAACGTCTCAAACGCACTCACTGCTACCAATAAAGCCCAAGTTGCCGCCGCAAACCCGACATGCGCCGCGCCCCACAGCGGATCTGCCGCCGTGAAAACGTAGAGTGCGCCGACTCCGGCTTGCGCCAAATACATCACCAACGCGAGGATCGTCAGTGTTTTCACTCGCCCGTCCTGCCGCGTGCGCTGTGCCATCCAGACCAGCAGCGCCAGCGAAATCCCCAATGCCAAAACCGCCACCCGGTGCGTCATGTGGATGATCTGCAATTGTCCTTGATCGAACGGGAAAACCGCGCCGTTACATAGGGGCCAATCGACGCACGCTAACGTCGCACCGCTGCCCCGGACAAGCGCCCCGGTCAAGATGATAACCAGCGCCAGCGCCGTCGTGATATAGGCAAGGCTGGTGAAGTTATCCCGCTGGACTGCCTGCTTTGGCTGGTAGCTGGCGTAAATCGCCGCGACCAGCAGCGCCCCAAGCAGCAGCATTGCCGTGCCGAGGTGCAGCGTGACCATCGTCGGCGGCAGGTCGAAGAGCACCACCATCGCGCCCAAGCCGCTCTGTACGACAAAGAGCACGGCGGCGATCACGGTAAAGGTCAGCACGCCGGGGTTGCGCTTGCGATAGGCGCGGATCGCCACGACAAGCGTCGCGATACCGAGCAAGCCGATCAGGACGGCAAACAACCGGTGCAGCCATTCGATCCATGCGGTCAAGTTGTCAAGCGGAGGCACGACTGTGCCGTTACACAGGGGCCAGTGATTGCCACAACCCAAGCCAGAGTCCGTGACCCGGACAACCGCTCCGAAGACGATCAAGCCGACGGTCAAGAGCGCGGTTGCGAGGGCTAAGCGGGGGAACAAATGTCCTTGCATGCTATCACCCAACAAACGTCCAGAAATACGGTAAAAACGACATGAAACTGATCATACCCGTCAGCGCCAGAAAGGTCGCGGGACGGTAATCATCGTTATCACTAAAAAACACCCGCGCGATGACGAAATCCAAGCCCGCCAGAATCAACGACGCGGCGAGGATGTGAAACACCGACACACCAAACCCCAGCACGACCGACGCAATCGCGGCGACGCCTTGCGCGAAGAAGAGGATTGAGGCGATGCGCAGCGCGCTCATCATGTCGTAGTCCTGACGGCTCAGGACGAGCGCCGCCATAATGAAGGCAAGAATACCGAACAAGATCAGCAGCACAATGCTGATGTGCTGCACATACTGAAAGAGCGCAGCGACGTTATCAGTCGGTGGGAGAATTGATCCCCGGCAAATCAAGAAACCGCCGCACGCCGCGGTCGAAAACGTGCGGAATAAGACAAACGCTAACGCGACAACCCCGAGAATGAGCAGTGCGACGGACTGCGCGACGGAGGAAAGAGGATTTTGACGCATTTCAGTTCCTATCTACTGCTGCACAAGGCTGGCTTCACAGGGATCATTCCGTCTTGCGCGCCGGAGCAGTTTGTGCGGCGGGCGCTGACTTGCTGCGCCGAATACCGCGATCCAACAGCCACAGAACAACAGCAATCGTCACCGCAATGCCAATCAGGTTGAACAGCAAAAACCCGACTAACGCGAACAATTGATTTGCTTTCCACTGCGTCATGTCGGTGCGGGAAGCTTCGGGGCTGCCCACCTGCTGCAAAATCGGCAGCACGCCACCGCCATTATTGGCGATCAACAACGATGTCAGCGCGCCCCCGATCAACAGGAGCACCAGCAGACCGATTACAATGCCAAACCGCTTCACTCCACGCCTCCATTTGTCTTGCGCTCGCATAAGTGCTTGTTGATTGTACAGTTTTGAACAAAGACCTGCAAGCAGTGACCTTCATTCAACTGGCGTCTCTGGTTCGCTTCACTCGGCGACGCGGGGCAACCAGAAGCGGAAGGTCGTCCCTTCGCCGACAACGCTTTCCACGCTCACCTCGCCGTGATGTTTTTCGACCACCGCCTTGACGATGGATAAGCCCAAGCCCGTGCCTTCGATCTCTTCGCCGCTATGCACGCTTGCTCGATAAAAGCGTTCGAAGATATGCGGTTGATCTTCCGGCGCGATGCCGATCCCGGTATCACGGACGCTGACTTCGATGCCATCGGGTTTGTTCTTCACGCTGACCCAGACATCGCCGCCCTGCCGGTTGTACTTGATCGCGTTGCTCATCAAGTTGAGAATTACCTGCTCGATCCGGCGGCTTTCCGCCGGGACAACGCTCACTTCCGGTTCGATCTCAAGGTGAATGGTGACATCACGCCGCCGCGCCAGTTCGGCGACTAGTTCTGCCGAGCGGGCAACCAGTTCCGCCAGATGACAGTCATCGCGCTGAAGCGGACGATCCGCGTCAATCCATGAAAGTTCAAGCAGACGTGCTACCAACTGCTCCATCTGCTGCAAGCTGTGCAGGGCGCGCTCGCTGAACTGCTGCTGACGCTCGTTCAGTTCGCCCGCAACCTGCATGAGTTCAATGTATCCTTTGACCGACGAAATCGGCGTTTTGAGGTCATGCGCGATGATGCTGACGACCTCTGTCCATGTGCTGTGCATCAGCTTGTCTCACCTTCAGTACTGCCATCGGTGATCGGGCTGCTCGAACACAACAGCAGCGGTAGCGCATTCAGCGCGCGCGCCATGCGCGTTCCATGCCATGTCAGCAGTGAGCCATCGACCAGATGTATTTGCTTAGTATGCGCCGCCGGGACGTTCAATGCCGCGAAGAGGGGGATATGGCTCGAATCGAAGGCGAATGGTTCGCTCGGCAGCAGGATCACGTCCGGTTGTGCCGCTTCGACTTCCGCCAGTGTCACGCGGGGATAGCGCGTGTCGCGTTCAGCAAACACATTTGTCCCACCGCACACGCGCAGCAAATCATGCGCGAAGGTATCGGCGTTGAACGTCATGAGTTGATCGTACCAGATCGGCACGAACACCTTGCACGCCGGACGTTCCATGCGTTCCAACCAGTCACACAGCCATTCCGCCGAGCGCACCCGTTCGACCATGCCCGCTTCATCGAACACATACATGATGTTCCACAGCAGGTTAAAACCCTCGCGCACCGTCTTGGGGAATGTCACCCATACCGGAATACCCGCCGCTTCGAGCGCACGAACATCGGCTTCGCGGTTTTCTTCTTGATTGGCGATCACGAGGTCGGGATGGAGGGCGATAATGCGCGCCACATCCGGGTTTTTCGTGCCGCCGATGTGCGGCAACCCCGCGATTTTGTCCGCCGGGTAAACACAATAATCGGTGATCGCCACCAAGCGATCACCGACATTCAACTCAAACAAGGATTCCGTCACGCTCGGCACAAGTGAAACGACGCGCTGCGGAGGGGCGCTGACGGGCGCTTCCATTGTGTATCGATACGTACTGTCTTGCATAGCCCTTTACCGCTGAACCAGTTGATCGCGTTCGGGTCCCACGCTCACCGTGTGGATCGGGAGTTCGAGCAAGTCCGAAATCCGGTCAATGTACGCCCGCGCAGTGTGCGGGAGCGCAGCCCACGTGCGGACGCTGCCGAGGGGTTCGTGCCAACCGGGCACGCGCTCGTAGACCGGGGTCACGCGGGCTTGTTCGGCTGTCGTCAACGGCAGCCCGTGTATCATTGTACCATCAATCTGGTAGCCAACGCCGATGAGCAGTTCATCAAAGCCGCTCAGCACGTCGAGCTTGGTCAGCACCAGTTCGGTAAAGCCGTTCACGTCCGCCGCGTACTTGAGCATGATCAAATCCAGCCACCCGCAGCGGCGCGGACGCCCGGTCGTCGTGCCGAATTCATCCCAGAAGTTCTCACCTGTGCCGCGCAGTCGATCCGCCAGCGCGCCGTCAAGTTCCGTCGGGAAGGGTCCCGATCCAACGCGGGTGCTGAACGCTTTCGCCACGCCCACGACGCGATCCACCCACTTCGCGCCAAAGCCTAAGCCGGTCAGCGCCCCGCCGACTGTTGGCGAAGAACTGGTCACAAACGGGTAATCACCGTGATCGATGTCGAGCATCGTTCCCTGCGCGCCCTCGCACAGCACACGCGCGCCTTCTTTCAGCCGGGAATTGATGTAAGCGGAGGTATCGCACAGGAACGGCTTGAGCTTCGCCGCCGCCTCGACATACTCGACGGCGGATTGGTGCGGATCAATCGGCTCGGCATTGTCGCGCATCAGCCGTTGATTCGCCGTCGTCGTGTGCTTGTAGAGCGCGTCGGCGAAAGCTTCGGAGTCTGCCATCTGCCCGGCACGCAAGCCGTTGCGATTCGTCTTATCCGTATAGGCGGGTCCAATCCCGCGTAACGTCGTGCCGATCTTTCCCGCCCCCAGCGCCGACTCCGATGCCTTGTCGAGCGCGATGTGTGCCGGGGTGATGATGTGCGCGCGCGTGCTGATCATCAAGCGCTGCGGGTCAACCGCCACACCCGCCGCGCGCAGTTCCTCGATTTCGCGCACCATATTGACCGGGTTGATCACCGTGCCGTTGCCCAAGAGACACACGGCGCGTTCGCGCAGAATGCCGGACGGAATCAGGTGCAGCTTGAACACCTGACTGCCGACGTACACCGTATGCCCCGCGTTATCGCCCCCGGCGTAACGCGCCACTACATCCGAATCGGACGCCAGCCAGTCGGCAACGCGCCCCTTGCCCTCGTCGCCCCATTGAGCACCGACCAATATTGTTGCAGGCATGTCTTTGGCTTTCCTTTACGTTCAGTAGGCGTCCTACGTCTTGTAGGCTGACCCAAGCGCGATGGTGACTTGACGTTCGCCCCACGGCTCGATTTGCCCATCGGGACCGAGCGCCAGCGCCGATCCCGCTTCAATCCCGATTGCCACCGCCATCGGATGCGCGTCAAAGATCGCTCTGGCGCGCGCGGCGGCGTTCTGCATACCGATGAGAATCAGCGCGCCTTCGACCCATTCGAGTCCGGCGGCGTTCGTAGGCAGCCATGACCCGAACGCCGATGCGCTCGCACCTTCCAGCAGGATCACCGCACCGTTGGCATACGCCTGCTGCATCCCGCTGATCGCCGCCCCGTAAAGCGTCGAGCGCACCTCTTCCGCCGAGGCGGCGCTGCTCACGATGATCACGCCTGCTTCCGCAAGTTTGCGCTCCAGCGCGGCGTCGTCTTCCGTGAACACGTCCACCGCATAGCTTGAGGGCGCGCCCAACGCGGATACGTCATCGCTCATCTGATCGCCGCTGCCATCCAGCGCAATCACGGCGATGCCACCATCGGCACTCGACCGGTTGATCGCCTGTGCGCGGATGTCTTCGTCCGCGCCGCCTGCCAGCACGATCCAACCGCGCCCATCAATCCAACGGAGGACATTGACGCTCGGCATTACGCCTCCGGCAGCACATAAGACGCGACCGCCGAACTCAGCAGCGCGACAGAGAGCGGGAGCGCTTCTTCGTCAATGGTGAAGCGCGGGTGGTGATGTCCGTAGTAGGCGTCTGCCGTCATATCCTGCGCGCCGACGAAGAAATACATGCCGGGGATGTCGTCCATGAACAAACTGACATCCTCCGCGCCCATCGTGCGAATGGTCGTATCGAGCTTCGTCACGCCGTCGATCTGCCCGAACAGCGTCCGCAGTCGTTCGCCGACCTCCGGGTGATTGACCACCGGAATCGTCAAATCGCGGAAATTGAATTCGACTTCGCAGCGCATCGCAAAACCGAGGTTGACGGCGATTTCGCGCATCCGTTCCTGCGCCATATTGCGGGTCGCCGTGTTGAAATAGCGCACCGTGCCGCGCAGTTCGGCGCTTTGCGGGATGATATTGTAGGCTTCGCCCGCGCGAATGGTTGTCACCGAGATGACGAGCGTATCGAGCGGATCAAGCGAACGGCTGACGATAGTCTGGAACGCGGAGACGATTTGCGCCGCGCACACCACCGGGTCGATACCCATCTGAGGCGATGCCGCATGCGACCCCTTCCCCGTGACCTTGATGTCAAAGACGGACGCCCCCGCCATCGTCGCGCCGTCGCCCACGCCCACTACACCAACTGGCAGGTTGTTCCACAGATGTAAGCCGACCGTAACGTCAGGGCGCGGATCGAGCAGCGCGCCATCGGCAATCATCGCTTTCGCGCCCGCGCCGATTTCCTCGGCAGGCTGGAACACGAACTTAACCCGCCCTGCCATCTCGTCGCGATGCTGTGCCAGCAGTTTCGCCACGCCCAGCGCGATTGCCGTGTGTCCATCATGCCCGCAGGCGTGCATTTTGTGCGCCGTCTGCGAGGCATATGCGTGCTCATTCTCTTCGAGGATGGGCAGCGCATCCATATCCGCGCGCACCAGCACCGTCACCCCATCGCGCGCGCCTTCGAGCAAGCCGATCACGCCGGT
>JACSRG010000623.1 GCA_014879865.1 Anaerolinea sp. | reverse complement strand
CGCCCGCGTGTCTCGCGCCAGCGCACCGCCGCGATCAGCGCCAGCGATCCATAGAGGAATGTCCCCAGATCGACGTATGACCAACCGAACAGCGCCCACAGGTTGTACGCGCTCAACAGCAGCAGAAGCGCCAGCCACGCCGACGCTTTCCCGGCGAAGCGGCGCACCAACCCGGCGACGCCGATCAAGCCGAGCAGCCCGATCCCCCAGTGGATCGGCGCGGCGGCGGTGTCGCGCCCGAACAAGCCGATCCCCAGCGTGTACAGCATCTCGACATTCTGCGACAAGCCGAGGTAGAAGTTGTCGGCATGCGCGAGGATGCGCCCATCGTGCAGGTAGCGCGTCGGCGCGATCAGGTGATAGGTCATGCCGTCCCAGTGAAATGGCGGCGCAAGCGCCATGATCAGCGCGGCGATCAGCAGCACCCCGGCGAACACGACGATCAGCGCGCTGGCGGTGTTCTCCGGTCGGATGCCGCGCAGCAGATCAACCCCGTCGCGCAGCCAGCCGATCACGGCGCGGCGCAGCAGAATCAGCGCGGCGATCAAACCGGCGGCGAATAGGATTCCGTTGAGCCAGCCGATCAAGCCGAGCGCCAGCACGATCAGCGCCAGCACACCCAAGCCGATCCCGCCTTCCAGCGCAAAGCGCTCGGCGCGTGAAGGCATATCCAACCGTGACAGCAGCGCGCGACCGAGTCCGCCCGCCGCCGCGAAGATCACGCCGGTGGTCAGCAGGTCGAGCAGCGCGCCGCCGATCCGCAAAATGGCAAGCGGACGCTCATTACCCGGTCCAATCCCGAACGGGCGATGTACCCAGTAGTAGGCGGTAAGCAGCAAACACATGGCGATGAAGATGATGAGGGCGCGGACGAGCGTACCGGAGCGCATAGAGAATCTCCCAAGATGAGTCTTTCCACAGTGTAACAATTTCTCGGCGCGCCGAGCATGGATGTTGGCGGCAAATCCGCATTAAAATAGGGGCACTATGAAGGGCGAGGGCGCATGTACTTGATCGACGGACACAACCTTATCGGGCAGTTGGACGATATTTCGCTCGACGACCCGAACGACGAAGCCAAGCTGGTGCAAAAGCTGATCGGCTTCGCGGCGCGTATGAATAAGAAGTGCGTCGTCATCTTCGATCAGGGGATCACCGGCGGCAAGTCGCGCATGTCTACGGCGACCGTCGAGGTGGTGTTCGCGTCGCCACGCACCAATGCGGATCGCGTCATGATGGAGCGGATCAAGCACGCGAGTAATCCGGATCAGTGGATCGTCGTGTCGAATGATCGCATGGTGCTCGACGCTGCCCAGAATCGCAAGATGCGCGCTCTGAAAAGCAAGGACTTCGCGCCGCTGCTCAAGCCTGCGCCCGCCCCGCAAAAAGACAAGCGCGACAAGGATGCAGGCAGCGAAGTCTACCCATCGCCCGCCGAGGTCGAAGCATGGCTCAAGCTGTTCAACGAGCGCAAATAAACTCGTTGACAGATCAATACACTTTGCTATAATAGTATGTATGGACTACTGACTCGCATACTATTGAGGCAATTGTCATGGCTTATCCTCCTTATCTGCGCGAAAAAGCGATCAAACTTCGCACCGAGCAGCACCTGACGCTCGAAGAAATCGTGGACTGCTTGCAGTTGCCGAAAACCACTATCTTCTACTGGATCAAAGACATTCCGATCCCGCGTACAAAAAAACAAACTATCGACCAACAGCGTAAAGCCCAACTCATTCGGGATCGCGCGGCGGCAGTGCGTGAACGGTGGTATCAAGAGGGGTTAGCCGAAGCGCCGGCACTGCTCCAAGACCCGACCTTCCGTGACTTCGTTGTGTTGTACATGGCAGAGGGGTACAAGCGCAACCGAAACGCGGTCAGTTTCGTGAATTCAGATGCAAAGATGATGGCATTGGCATATCGCTGGATGCTGGTTTTCGGCGAAAGAAAGTTCGATTTCTCTTTCCAATATCATGCTGATCACGACATTGAGGAGCTTCAGCGATATTGGGGTGGAGTTTTAGGAATAAATCCTGCTATAATCAAACCAATGCGTAAATCCAACAGCAATCAGTTGGGAACACGTAAGTTTCGCTCGGTGTATGGTGTTCTAACCGTGCGAACCGGTGATACTCGTTTCCGAGCACGGTTGCAGGGCTGGATGGATTATGTGAAAGCGCAGTGGTAAACATCGGGGCGTAGCGAAGCCTGGTATCGCGCCAAGTTTGGGACTTGGAGACTCGTCGGTTCAAATCCGGCCGCCCCGACATGAACGAGGTTGCAATTTGTGCCTCGTTCCAGTAGAATCAGGGTCAATGCAGGTGTGGTGTAACGGTAGCACTTCACCCTTCCAAGGTGACTGAGAGGGGTTCGAATCCCCCCACCTGCTTTTTTATTGGTTCGGGTGTGTATTTCAGCGGCAGAAAAACCGTCTCATAAACGGTAAGTCGCCCGTTCGAATCGGGCCACACCCATGTTAATAGTTGTATTTGTCGCGCCTTTATGAACCTCGACACTGCTACTCTCCATTGGTTAGCGGGCTTACTGGAAGGAGAGGGAAGTTTTCTCCGCCCTCTTCGCCAACAGCCAAATTGTCCTCAGATCACCATCACAATGCGCGATCTCGATGTGATTGAACGAGTCTCCCGCCTTTTCCAAACTAAATACACGATCATTCCGCCTCGGCAGGTGAATTGGAGTGTTACGTATAAAGCAGTGATTCGTTGTACTCCTTCGGCTGAACTCATGCGCTTACTATATCCACTCATGGGGAAGCGGCGACAATTACAGATAGATCAGGCGCTCGAAAACTACGTCGAGAAATCACCTGAGATGCGTCATGTTAGCCATAATAAATTGAACGAAACTCAAGTTCGCGAAATCAAGCAGCGCATTGCGCTCAATCAGACTTCAAAAGAAATCGCCGCAGACTACGGCATTACGATCTTTACCATTCGAGAGATACGGCAGGGTAAGATTTGGAAGCATGTGACTCTCGAAAACTCCGATCCTGTTGTGACACCATCAAAGAGCAGACTTAAGCCAGATTTCAAATCACGTGATTGGTTAGCCGGAATACTTGAGGCTGAAGGTTCGTTTTGCCCCGCTCCCCCATCTGCGCCAAACAGTCCCTATATTTCGCTTGCCATGACTGATGAAGACATTGTTGCTCGTGTAGGAGATATTTTCGACGTAAAGCATCAGCTTATACGCCGAAGGGATACTCACCACAAGGATTACTACCTGCTTCGACTCAAAGGAATGCGTGCCGTCGAATTCATGCGGCTCCTGTATCCCAAAATGGGACAGCGGCGGCAGGCGCAGATTGCCCGCGTAATCGACACTTATCAACCGCATGACGCCAGCAACCACCGCCCCGGCGCAAAGCTCACAGCAGACAACGTCCGCCGCATTCGTGAACGATTGGCAGCAGGGGAATCATTGAGCAATATAGCAGCGGAATTCGACGTGAGCTATAGCAGTATCGTGGACATCAGGCTGCGGCGGACGTGGAAGAATATTTAGCCTTCAACCGGCATGTGCTGGGGTTTTCCCTCCCCGAATTCGGGGAGGGAAACGATCGGTGTCAGTTGGTCGTGCCGCCGTTGGCAGCCGCCAGCACCGCGTCGAACTGAAGCTGGAACTGCTCAATCGGCTGCGCGCCGATCAGGGGCGTGCCGTTGATGAAGAACGTCGGCGTGCCAGTGATGCCGAGCGCCTGCCCGTCCTGATAATCCTGCACGATCTCATCCATGTGCGATTGTTCGTCAAAGCAGGTCGTGAACGCAGAGACATCCATGCCGAGATCAGTCGCGTAAGAAATGAACTGCTCCCGGTTGAGGGCGTTTTGATTGGCATACATCAGCTCGTGGAACTGCCAGAACTGCCCTTGATCCTGCGCGCACGTCCCGGCAATCGCCGAGAGCAGCGATTCTTGCGAGAGAATCGGGTAGTCACGGAAGACGTAGCGCACCTGCCCTTCGTACTGCGCCAGCAGGGGATCGAACGTTTCGTCATGGAAGCGCTTGCAGTAGCCGCAGCGGAAATCGCCAAATTCGATAATCGTGATCGGCGCGTCCTCGGGACCGAGGAACGGATCACCTTCCGTCGAGACGGTATAGGTGCTGCTGGGGTCAAGTCCTTGGTCATTATCGACCGATGCGGCAGCCGTTCGCGGAACTGCCGCGACTGCCGTCGCTACGGCGCGGTTGATGATCGCATCGACATCGCTGACAGGGCTTGAGCGCTGCGTGATCACCATGCCGATAATCGCGCCAATGACAAGACAGACCATCCCCACGACGATGTAGTTCACGGTGGCGGGCTGGACGGTCGCAACGGGCGTCGCAGGCGTCGGCGGCGGAGTCGTCTGGGGCGTGGGGGTCTGTTGTTCGGTTTCGATCTGCACTGTAGGAAGTCCTCTCAACTTTTAAAGCGTAATAATCATAACATAGACGGCGCGTAGGCTGGAAATAATACGCAGGAAACATCAGCAAAAACGAACAAGTCACGGACAAATTCACACGCATTCATCCTGTTTATGTGTAGAATAGCAAGCAATGGTAAAACGAGTCAGTGGGGGCGTGTTTGGATCAACTGCGAGACGGCTTAGTTGTCAAAGAACAGAGCGGATTCTTCTGGGTGGAGGTCGATGACGGTAAGGTCTATATGTGCCGCTTGCGTGGAAAACTGCTCGAAGAAGCACAGGCGTCGGATATTGCTGCCATCGGTGATCGCGTCACGATCAGCCTGCTGGATGAACAAACCGGCGCGGTGGAAGCAGTGCACGAGCGCACGAGCGTAATCTCACGCGCCTTACGCACCGAAGGCAGTCGCGGTGCAGGGTCGCCGGAGCGCGAACACGTCATCATCGCCAACGCCGATCAAGCCCTGTTCGTGTTTGCCGCCACGCAGCCCCCGCCCAGCCCGCGCCTGCTGGATCGCTTTCTGGTAGTCGGAGAAAAATCCGGCATCGACGATTTGATCGTTGTAGTCAACAAGATCGATCTCGCAGATCGCGCGGCGGTCGATCAGCAGTTCGCGCCGTACACAGCGCTCGGCTACCCGGTGATCCATACCAGCGCGCTCCTCTATATCGGCATCGACGAACTTAAGGAGCGTCTGCGCGACAAGATCTCGGTCTTTACCGGTCAGTCCGGCGTGGGCAAAAGCAGCCTGCTGAACGCGGTGCAGCCGGGTTTAGCGCGGGTCGTAAAAAGCGTCAGTCAGACCACGTCTGAAGGAGTGCACACCACACGCGACAGCGAATTGGTCAAGTTGGAGACGGGCGGTTACCTTGCCGATACGCCGGGAATCCGCACGTTGAATATTTGGGATGTCGAACCGGAAGAATTGGACGCTTATTTTCGAGAGATCGCGCCGTATGTCGCGCAGTGTCGATTTGGCGATTGTCACCATCGCAGTGAACCGGGGTGTGCCGTCCGGCGAGCAGTCGAAGCAGGGAAAATACATCGTTCGCGCTATTTAAGTTACTTGAGTTTGCGCGAAGAATTAGAAGCGGCATACGCGCTGCACTAACCAACCATCTCGCACACTGGCAAGGATTGACGACGTGGCAGCTTCCTTAGTTGGGCAAAAGCTCGGCAAATACGATATTACACAGCTCATCGGTCATGGCGGCATGGCGACCGTGTACAAAGGTCATCAGGTCGATATTGATCGCAATGTGGCAATCAAGGTACTGCCGCCGCATCCCGGACAAGACGCCCAGTTTGTCGAGCGTTTCCGTCTTGAAGCCCGCACAATTGCGCGCTTGCAGCATCCGCACATTTTGCCGCTCTACGATTACGGCGACGAAAACGGTGTGCTTTATCTGGTCATGGCGTTTATCGACGGCGGTTCGGTCAGCGACCGGATTCGGCGCGGGGCACAAAACCCGAAGGAAATCGAAACGCTGCTCAAGCAGGTCGCCGGAGCGCTGGATTATGCCCACCGTCAAGGCGTCATTCACCGCGACATCAAGCCGGATAACATCCTGCTGGATCGCGAAGGGCATGCCCTACTCGCGGATTTCGGCATCGTCAAGCTGGTCGAAGGCAGCACGAGCGGCACCGGTTCAGCGCTGACGGTCACGGGCGGGCTGGTTGGCACACCTGCCTATATGTCGCCGGAACAGGCGCAGGGACTCCCGGTCGATGGGCGCAGCGACATTTACTCGCTTGGTGTCGTCGTGTTCGAACTGCTGACGGGCAAACAACCGTTCACGGCAGATACGCCGATGCAGGTCGTCTTCAAACACGTCAACGCGCCGATCCCGCCCGTGCGTGACCTCATGCCGAGCCTTCCGGCAGGCATGAACGATGTCATGCGGCGTGTGCTCGCCAAGCATCCCGCCGAACGTTACGCGACCGCGCAGGCTTTCGCGGAAGACTTCAGCCGGGCGCTGCGCGGCGACCCGACGATCACGCCGACCCCCGGCGGGTACACGGTGGCGCTGCCGCGCGCAACGGGCGAAGCGCAAGTTGTTCAGCCGACCACCGCCGCATCGACGACGCCCTATCCTCCCGGCATGTATCAAACACCGTACCCACCGGGGACGTATCCCCCCGGTTATGCGCCGCCCCAGACAATCATCACACAGCAGGGACTCAATCCGGTCGTGGTGCTCGGCGGCTTTGCCATCATCGCGGTGCTGCTGGTCGTGATCGTCTTCCTTGTCGTCTCGCAGAATGCGCCGCCGAGCAATCCGCCGCCCGTTCCGAGTGAACCGGCAGTGGTCAGGGAGGCAACACGCGCGCCGGAAATCGCTCCGCCGCAGCCGACTTTCGGCAAGGTCAGCTTTAGCACCGGCACGACGCTCGGCGATACGATCACGCTTCAACTTGAGAACGTCCGTCAGCCCCCAAGCGGCGAAAACTACGTCGCATGGCTGAAAAACACCGTCAGCGGGACGATGCTGCGCTTGGGCACAATCAACGTGGATGGCTTGGGCAGCGGCGTGTTCAGCTATACGTCTGCCGATGGCAGCGCGCTGCCCACGCTCTACAATGCCGTGCTGATCACACATGAGGACGGGCTGCCCGATGCGCCGTCGGCAGATGTGGTCTACAGCGGTTACGTCCCCATCGAAGTGACGCACACACTCGGCGAAATCTTGATCGGCATGAAAAACATGGACGATCCGATCCCGGAGGGCGTGCCGGAAGAAATGCAGGACAGCCTGATCAACGCTGCGCTGGCGGAAGCGCGGATCGGACAGCGGCACGCGGGGCTGGCAGCAGGCGCGCGGACAGTCGGCAGTATGCACACGCACGCCGAACACACCGTCAACATTCTGCGCGGCACGAACGACGATCTGGACGGCAACGGACGCGCCGAGAACCCCGGTCGTGGGTTCGGCGTGCTCTACTTCCTGAACGCCATGTGGGAACACCTCGACGCGGCGGCGCAAGTCCCCGACTCGACGCGCATGGTGCAGAGTCAGGTCGAATTGATCCGCATTTGCACACAAAACGCGATCACGTGGGTCGATCAGATCATCGCGCTCGAATCGGAAATGCTTGCGGCGGATGATCTGGAGGCGATGCGTCCGCAAATGGTGCAGTCGACCGAACTGGCGCAGGCGCTCATCGCCGGGACTGACCTGAACGGCAACCAGCAGGTTGACCCGTTCGAGGGCGAATGCGGCTTAGAGCAGATCATCACCTACGGCGTGTACGTCGGCAACATGGACATCAACGCTGGATCATTCGAGGAATGATGCGCGTTCCCCTCGTCGTAATGGCGCTTGTCCTTGCCCTGTTGATTGCGGCGTGTGGGACGAGTGCACCAGCGCCCACCGGCACGCCGCGCAACCCGCCGACGCTCCCCGCGCCCACGTGGACGGTCGGCGAGGCGGCAGGCACGCCGATCACGCTGACGAATATTGATCAACTGCGCTATCTGGGACGCCTTGACGCGCCGGATACCATCGGCACATGGTTCGACTTCAG
>JACSRG010000142.1 GCA_014879865.1 Anaerolinea sp. | reverse complement strand
CGCGTGGCATTTGATCTGGGCGGCGGCGTCGGGCATGGAGACGCCGATCTTCGCCATGTTCACGCTGCTGTTGATCTGGTTGGCGTTACGGCAAGTCACTGCGAACCAGCCCTCATCCCCTGTCCCCTTCTCCCTCAAGGAGAAGGGATTTAGGGGTTCGGGATTGCTCTCGGCGGTGAGTTTCGGCGCGGCGGCGGCGTTGACGACGCTCACGCGCCCCGAAGGTGTGCTGCTTGTCGGCATGATCGGCGTGACGCTGCTAATCGTCCGTCCCTCCGCCAAGACGCTGGTGTGGGGGATGGCGGCGGGGATCGCGTTTGGAATCGTCCTCGCGCCGTACCTGATCCTGAACTACAACCTGACCGGGGGCTTGCTCCCGAACACGGCGGCGGCGAAACGCATGTATGCCACGCCGCTGTTCGCACAAGACCTGCTCTGGCGCTTCAACGTCATGCTGACGCCGCTGCTGGCGGGCGGGCAGCTTCTGCTCATCCCCGGCGTGATCGCGTTCATCGTGATGCTTGTCCGCCGGGATCGCGCCGCGCTGATTGGTTTGCTGCTGCCCGCGTGGGCGTTCGGCTTGATCTTGCTGTACGCCGTGACACTTCCGCTCAACTTCCAGCACGGGCGCTACGTGATTCCGGCGCTGCCCGCGTGGATCACCGCCGGGGTGATCGGGACGGCGTGGCTGCTGCGCTGGTCAAGCGGTGCGCTGCTGCCGCGCGTCGTCAGCCGCGTGCTGGCGATTTCGGCGGCGCTGCTGTTCGTCTGGTTTGTTTTCGGGATTGGCTTGACAGCGCATGTGCTTGATGTGACTATTATTGAAGAAGAAATGGTAACGGCGGCACATTGGTTAGCCGAAAATGTTCCCCCGGCAGACTTGCTGGCGGTGAACGACATCGGCGCGGTGGGCTATTTTGCGTCCCGTCCAATTCTGGACATCGCGGGGCTCGTCACGCCGGAAGTCATTCCGATCAAGTACGACAATGCGGCGCTGTGGACGTTTCTACAAGAGAATGGAGCGCTCTACCTGATGGCAATGGCAGATCAGATCCCCGGCGCGGCGGATAACATGCCCGCCCTGTGCTCTGTTTTCTCTACGGGTGGGACAGCAGCAGTGCGCGCGGGGGGTACGAATATGACGATCTACTTGCTGGATTGGGATCACGCACTGCCATGCCCATGAACCAAGTGGTGCATTTAGGTTCTTTTCTCGTAAGTGTGAAAAATGTATAATAGGTATCATGAGCGAATTATTCAAGAAACTCAACGTACTCATCAAGTCGGGACTGTTCGGGGAAGACAACCATCCGCGCAAACCCGTGCAGTTAGGCAAGGATATTGACCGTGAAATCGACGCGCTGCGCGGGCGGGTCAACGATGCGATTGCTCATGAAGATCGACTGCGCGAACAGATTCGCCAGCACGAGGCAGAAATCGCGCGGTGGGACACAGCGGTCGATGATGCGCTGCGCGCCAACAACGAAGAGGCTGCTCGCAAGGCAATTGATCAACTGCGCACTGCCAAGCGACGGTTGGCTCAGGTTGAAGATGATTTGAGCCAGCATGAGACGGTCACGCAGGAATTGATCCAGAAGGTGAATTTGCTCGATACCGCTGTCGCCGAAGCCCGTCAAAACACCAGTGTTGAACAACCTGCTGCTCCAGCAACCGACCCGGTTCATGCCATGTCGGATGTTTTGCGCGATGCTCGCGAGAAGATCGCGGCGCTCGGTCAACGGGGTGCGCCTGCAGAGACGCCCGTCTCTGCGCCTGCCGAGGATGTTGCTGGCAGTACGGAAGTCGATGATGATTTGGAACAGCGCCGGCAGCGATTGAGCCGGCGTTAACGGGTGGGGGTGCGCGGTTCGCCCGTTTCGTGAAACGAGATGCCGATGAAAAAAGTCTTAGTGGTCGCGGGCGATTACGACGTTGTCCAAGGGGTTCGTCAAGGCTTGGAGAACGGCGATTATGCGGTTTATGCGGCGCTGTCGCATGGCGATGCGCTGCATATCTTGACGCATGAGGCGTTCGATCTGGTGGTGGTTGATGCCGCGATGAACGACCGCAAGACGGGCAGCATCACCCTCAACGCGGTGTCGGCATTGAGCAAGCACCCACCAATTCTGATTTACAAACATCAACCGAATGGGGCGAATTATCCTGACCCGATGATCTCCAGCTTGCAGTCGGATGTACTCCGCAGCGCTGTCCAACGGGTGATCCCCGTCGAGTCGGAATCGCGTGTGCAGCCAAAGCACGCACGTCCGCCGGGCGCGACGGGCTTGTTCTGGCGCGATGAAGAAATTCAGACGTTGTTCTCGCTCAGCCGGTCGCTGACGGAAGTCCTCGATCTGTCGGAGGTGTTGAACCGTGTGGTCGAGGCGGCGCGTCACCTGACCAATGCCGAAGAAGGTATGATCCTGCTGCCCGAAACGGATACCGATCAGCTTTACCTGCGCGCGAAGGTCGGTATCGACTCGGAACTGGCGAGCAATTTCCGCGTCAAGACGCACGATACGATTGCGGGGCATGTGTTCAGCAGCGGGCAGCCGATTTTGCTCGGCGAACGCGGACCGCAGAAGGTGAAGACGCAGTATTTCGTCAATTCGCTGCTCTACGTGCCGATCGTGCATAAAGGCAAAGTGCTCGGCGTGCTCGGCGTCAACAACAAGACGAAGCACGACGTTTTCAGCGAACGCCACCGTGACCTGCTGACGAATCTCTCGTCGTATGCGGCGATTGCCATCGAGAATGCGCGCATGTACACGCAGAGTGTGCGCCGCGCGCGTGAACTCAAGGCGCTGGTGGATGCCAGTCAAGCGATCAACGCCTCACTGTCGCCGGAGCATACGCTCCCCGCCATCACCGAGCAGTTGGTGCGTGTTCTGAATGTGTCCTACGCCGAAATCTATGTGCGGCAGGATAATCAACTGCGCGCGATTGCCCGCTACCATCAAGCGAAGTGGCGCGCCGGGGCAGAACCGAGCATCACGCTGGTGGATCGCCCCGCACTGCGACTGGCGATTGACAATCGCCGCCATGCTTTCATCGCCTCTGACCGTCATGATCTCCCTGCCGAAATTGAACTGCTCAATCGGGCGGGCGCACAGGCGATGTTGTTCCTGCCGATCTTGTCGGGCGATCAGGTGACGAATGCCATTCAAGCGTATTACATCGACGCGCCGGAGCACCCTCCGTCGAACGATTTGCTCCAACGCGCAGCGCGGTTGATGCAGGAAAACCGCCTCGTCCAGCCTACGAGCGGAGACGAAGGCGCAAGCGCCCAGTTCTTCAAGGTATTGGATGAGGTCAACACCTTGTTGGGGACAGATTGGGTCGAATATGCGCTCGTCACGTCGGACAAACGTGCGCTGCTGCTGCTGCACGCTCATGGGCACGCCTTCTGGTTGGAAGGCGCGCCGCCGTCGGTCAATCTCGCGGATTACCCCGATCTCGTCGAAGTGCTGGACAACCGCACGACGATCAACTACCACATCGAAGAAGACACGAATACACTCGGTAGAATCCAGCTCTTGAAGCTGGCGCGCAGCCGCACGATTCTCGGACTTCCGTTGATGGAACGCGGGCACGTACGCGGTTTGGTCGTGTTTGGCGATGTGGAACATCACCACCACTTTAGCCCGCGCGAAGTCGATCTCGCCCGCGCCATTGTCGCCCAAGCGGCGACAGCGCTTGAAAACAGCCGTTTGCTGACCGACCTTGAGAAAAGCCTGAATGATCTCAAAGAGGCGCAAAACCGACTGATCCAGACGGCGCGTTTGACGGCGATGGGCGAACTCGCCGCCGCCGTCGCGCACCAGATCAACAACCCGCTGACGACCATCGTGTTGGATACCGAACTGCTGCTGCTCAAAGAACTGCCGGGGACGAAGAATCACGATGTCCTGAGCGCGATCTCGCGGGCGGGCAAGCGCGCGGCGGGAGTCGTCCGGCGTTTGCTGGCGAGCGCGCGTCCCAATTCCACCTCGACACCGCCGCAGCCGATCAACATCGTGCAGACGGTCGAGGAAATCCTCACGCTGGTCAATTCGTACATCCAGCGCGCGGGCATCCTCTTGGAACGCCGCCTGCCCGACGAACTCCTGCCGCCGGTGATGGCGGTTCCGGGTGAACTCGACGACGTGTGGCTGAATCTGGTGCTGAATGCGCATGACGCGCTGCTCGGACGCGAAAACCCGCAGATTCGCGTGGAAGTCCAGTACGAGTCGGCGAGTGAGCAAATCAGCATATTGGTATGGGATAACGGACCCGGGATCCCCGACAGCCTGATGAACGAAATCTTTAAACCATTCTTCACCACCAAACCAGCCGGAGAAGGGACTGGCTTGGGGCTGCATATCTGCCGCCAAGTCGTAGATCGGGTAGGTGGCACCATTGCAGTTCAAAGCACTCCTGAAACCGGCACTCTATTTACGGTTAAATTACCGGTTATGAGGAGCGCGGCACCATGACACACATTCTGGCAGTCGATGACGACAATGAAGTCCTAGAAACGGTAGGGCGCGTCCTACGTCATGAGAATTACGAAGTCTCTCTGGCGAGTTCTGCTGCCAAAGCCATGACGATTCTTGAAACGAACGTGCCTGATCTCATGATCCTCGACGTGATCATGCCTGAAGTCGATGGCATCATGTTTTGTCACCAACTGCGGCGTGATCCGCGCTTTATCGCCCTGCCGATCCTGTTCCTGACCGCGAAGGGGGGCACGGAAGACATCGTATCGGGTCTGGACGCGGGCGCGGATGATTACGTCGTCAAGCCATTTGAACTGGCAGAACTGCGGGCACGCATCGCGGCGCTGCTGCGGCGCGGCGCGCGTGGGGATCGCAGCGCGGACTCGATCTTGCAGCTCAACGATCTGCGCTTGGACGCCGATACGTATCAGGTCATGATCGAAGACTCGTCCACTCAACTTACCTCGACCGAGTACCGGCTGCTGCGCTACTTGATGGAGCATCCAAATCAGGCGTTGTCGCCGTCGCATCTGCTGCAAGCTGTCTGGGAATACCCGCCGAACACCGGCGACCCTGACCTTGTACGCGCGCATGTTCGCAATCTGCGCGCCAAGATCGAAAAAGGCACGCGGCGCAAATACATCCGCACGATTCACGGGGTCGGCTACATGATCTCGACCTGAACGGGCAGTGTCTTTGCAAATTTCACAAAGATTTCATACGAGCGCCCATCGTCTGCGTCGAGTTCCCGGTATACTGAACTCAAATGTGCAGAACAACGAGAGTGTGCTATGTACGAAATAATGATAGTTGACGATGATGCCCAAGTTTTGGACATGGTCGAACTCGTGTTGAAGCGTGAAGGGTATCACGTGCTGCGGGCATTTTCAGCGCAGGATGCGCTTGCCGTCGTCGAGAACGAAACGCCGGACTTGTTTGTGATCGACGCGGTGATGCCGGAGATGGATGGGTTAACCCTGTGCCGCAAACTGCGCGCTCAGCCCCATACTGCAAATACGCCGATCATCTTCCTGACCGGGAGCACATCGTCGCATACGGTGGTCGATGCACTCAATTCTGGCGGCGACGATTTCATTCGTAAGCCGTTTGTCCCGCGTGAACTGGCGGCGCGTGTCCGTGCTCATATCCGCCGCTCGGTCTTCTATGCGGAGGGCGAAGTCCCTGCGATTCGCGTTGTCTCCTCGCAGTACCGGGTGTTCATCAACGACGACGAAGCCCAGCTTACGCGCGTCGAGTTTGACCTGCTGCGCTATTTGTGCCTCGCGCCGTATCGCCTGCACTCGACCGAAGAACTGCTCGCCAACGTCTGGCAGTACCCGGATGGCGTCGGGGATGCGGCGCTGGTGCGCAACCACATTCACAACCTGCGCCGCAAGATCGAAGTTGATCCCGAACGCCCCCTGATCATTCAGTCCCGACACGGGCGGGGCTACGTCGTCAAAGCGCGGGTCGAACTACAGGATGAAGCCGCCCACAGTACTTAAGTGCTGTTAGCTTCCATACAAATCTCTATCAACTTCTGAACACTATCGCACGTTCTCGTGAGAGGCATTGTGTTATGATTTCAGTGCTGAAAGACTTTGTCTCTCCGAGAATGTGCGATGCTCAAACTTGTTAAGAAGATCGTACAGATTTTAGATGATACCCCCGCAGTTTACGGCGAACGCCAGAAAGGGCAGAGCGTCGTCGAACTGGCTTTGATTACGCCGATCCTGATCGTGCTGCTCTCCGGGTTAATCGAAATCGGTTGGTTCGCCAACAATTACCTGACTCTGCTCGATGTTTCCCGCGCGGGTGCGCGTCGTGGCACGGTGCTGCAAGATACCCAGTCGCCGCTGTTCTGGGACAACACCGGTTCGATTGTCCCGCAGTTCTATTTCAATAGCTTCGCCGACGGCGATGTCTTCAAAACCGATTTCAACCTCAATGGGTTGACGGGCGAATCCGATGCGACCCGCGTCGCCGTGCGCTTCCACCCGGATCACAATCCGACCGCGTGCAGCGGCATCGGCGGCGCGACCCGCCAGTTCTACAGCGAGATTAGCTGCGTCGTGACCGACTCGCTCGATCCGCTGTACTGGACGCCGGAGAACGGTCAAGATGATCTGGTGATTTCCGGCTTCGGGCTGGAAAACGTCGATGGTTCGCGCGAGAGTTCGTGGCTTGGGACGCTCGGCACTAACCCGCGCCCGATTGCTGCCGACGTGCCGCAGTTGGTCGTAGCGGCGCGTTACCCCACCAACGCCAATGAGTGCGATGTCGCCTACGACAGCGAAACCGGGACGACTTCGATCACCGCGCAGGAAGCGCGCGACCCGTTCGACATCAACTACAGCCGCTCGCGCGACATCGACGATGCGAATACGACCGTCGATGGCGTGGACGATTTCACGGAGATTGACGGCGGCGATTACCTAGCCGCGCTTCCGGGGACGCTCGGCGCTGCCGAGAAGCAGGTCGGGTTTGTGCTCTTCGGCAACCATCGCATCGCCGGGACGGGCTGTGTCGGCTCGGAATGGACGATGAACCAAGTCGAGGCAGTCGTCAACCTATCTGCTGCCTATGACATGACCGGTACGGATGCCGAAACCATCATCGCGCGCCGGATGATCCCCGGTCAGGGCATCATCCTTGTCGAAATCTTCTGGCAGCACCGCCTGCTGTTGAACCTGCCGGTGCTTGCGCCGGTGTATACGGCGTTAGGGTCGGATCGAACGACCATTTCCGTGTGGGCAGCCTTCCCGCTCCCCGCAGCAGAACCATTCATCTTGTTCGATTGAGACGGATACTATGCGGCTCATGAAACGATTTTTGCGACGTGGACAGTCAGGTCAATCGCTGGTGATTTTGGCGATTGGCTTTATTGCTTTGGTAGGGTTCGTCGGCATTGTCACCGACGTCTCGGTGCTGTTCGTGCGCTACAGCACGCTGCGCCGGGCGGTGGACGCGGCGGCGGTTTCGGCTGCCAGCCAGATGCGGCGCATTGAAGACCCGACGTTCGTCGACGCGGACGGCGATGGCTACGACGATGTCGCCGAAGACGAAGCGGGCAGCGTGACCAACCTCAACCTCGCGGCACGTTCCTTCATCGAGCTGTACGGGCTTAACCCGAAGAATGTCATTGTCGAGACCTGCCGCGCGCAGCAGGTCGCCCGCGATAGCAACGGCAATCCGGTCGATGGGGCAGGGGTGGCGTTGTTTGAAAGCGACGGCGACGAGAACCCGCTGGCTGACCCGGAAGTTTTGGATCGTTATCAAGAACTGTGCACTGAAGACGAACTCAAGCTGGTGCGGGTCACAGCGCAGATCGAAGCGCCGACCATGTTCCTGTATCTGCTCGGCTACCGGACGGTCACGCTGACCGAGAGCGCGATCTCGCAGACGGCGGTGCTCGACGTGGTGCTGATCCTCGACGTGTCCGAGTCGATGCTCAACCAGACGACTTACGAAGACTGGGAAGCTATCGGTCTGGGCTATCGCTACATGCCCCCGGCGCTTTT
>JACSRG010000385.1 GCA_014879865.1 Anaerolinea sp. | reverse complement strand
CCCGAAATACGAAATCGGCGTACTCGCGCTGCGCAAACTCCATCGGTTGATCGAGGGCAGCGAGACGATCCCGGTCAAGAGCGTCGTGTACAGCGAACTCATTGTCCGCGAGTCCTGTTAGGCTGTCGGAACCTGTGACGCCGCCGGTGTAAATATGGGCGCTTCTACAGGTAGAAAATGCATTTTGAACCTTCACAAGGACAGAATAGAGATGATTGATTCCCCCTCCCCAGAGCCGGCTGAATCGTCGGTTGTTTACCTCGACCCTTCCCGTCCAATTGTCGAACGCGTCCGGGATCTCCTCGCGCGGTTGACTCTCAGTGAAAAAATCGGGCAAATGCGCAATTCCGCGCAGGCGATTCCGCGTTTGAACATCCCGGCATATGACTACTGGGGTGAGGCGCTGCACGGCGTTGCCCGCAATGGACGTGCTACGGTATTCCCTCAAGCGATTGGCATGGCGGCAACTTGGGATCCAGTGTTGATTCAGAAGATTGCCTCGGCGGTTAGTGACGAAGCCCGCGCCAAGTTTCATGAAACACTGCGGCGCAAAGGTTCTACCGCGATATATCAGGGACTGACCATGTGGTCACCGAATGTCAATATTTTCCGTGATCCACGCTGGGGTCGCGGACAAGAAACGTGGGGAGAAGACCCGTTTCTTACCGGCGAGATGGGGGCTGCCTACGTGCTCGGGCTGCAAGGCGATCATCCCAAGTATCTCAAAACGGCGGCGTGCGCCAAGCATTTCGCCGTGCACAGCGGACCGGAAAAGCTGCGCCACTCCTTCAACGCGAAGGTTTCGCCGCGCGATCTGCATGCGACCTATCTCCCGGCTTTCAAAAAACTGGTCACGGAAGCCAACGTTGAGGCGGTCATGGGAGCGTACAACCGCACCAATGACGAACCGTGCTGCGCGAGCGAGCTGCTGCTGGTCAAGACGCTGCGGGGCGACTGGGCGTTCCAAGGGCATGTCGTCTCGGACTGCGGCGCGCTGACTGATATTCATGCAGGTCACCACGTAACCAATGATGTCGTCGAGAGTGCTGCATTGGCGCTCCGGGCGGGTTGTGATCTGAGCTGCATCTGCACCTATGATCATCTTGGCGAAGCGATAGAACGCGGGCTGATCACAGAGGCAGACATTGACCGTTCACTTGCGCGCACCTTCGCCACCCGCTTCAAGCTCGGCATGTTCGATCCGCCTGAGGACGTTCCCTATGCAGCGATTCCCCTTAGCGTCGTCGGCTGCGCTGAGCACCGGCAGCTCGCCTACGAAGCTGCGGTGAAGTCAATTGTACTGCTGAAAAACAGTGGGAATACCCTGCCGATCAGTGAGCAAGCGCAAAAAATTCTGCTGGTCGGACCCAACGCTGCCAGCATTGACGTATTACTTGGCAACTATTACGGTCTGAACGACTCGTTGACCACGTTTATGCAGGGCATTGTCACCCGTGTGCCAGAGGGAGTCGGGTTGGGTTATCGTCCCGGTTGTCCGCTCACACAGGAGTCAGAGTTGAAGGATTGGTCTCTATCCGAGTCGCAAACCGCCGACGTGACCATTGCCTGCATGGGACTCTCGCCCCTGTTGGAAGGCGAAGAAGGCGACGCCAGCATGTCGGATGATCAGGGGGATCGCACACAGATCACCCTGCCGCCGGTGCAGATCGAGTATGTTCGGAAACTCGTGCAGGGTGGCGCGAAGGTTGTTCTGGTATTGACGGGCGGCAGTCCCATTGCTCTCGGAGAACTTGAGGATATAGTACAGGCGATTGTCTATGCGTGGTATCCGGGACAAGAAGGCGGCAAAGCCTTAGCGGATGTGTTGTTTGGCGGCGCAATCCCATCGGGCAAACTGCCGCTGACATTCCCAAAATCGTTGGAGCAGCTTCCGCCGTTCGAGGATTACGACATGACCGGTCGAACCTACCGGTATGCAACCGAAGAACCGCTTTTCCCGTTCGGTTTTGGTCTCAGCTATACCCGCTTCTCGTACAGCGACTTGACTCTGGACACGTCAACCGTCCGGGCAGGCGAGCCGATTCCGCTTCGTTTTACGCTCACGAACACCGGATCGTCGGACGCTGACGAGGTCTCGCAGATTTATCTCACCGATCTCGACGCCTCAACCGTTGTGCCGCTTCATAGTCTCATCGGCTTCCAGCGCGTTCATCTCAAGCCCGGTGAGCATACTGTTATCCCGTTCACCATCACTCCGGAGATGATGGCGCTGGTGAATGATGCCGGAGATCGCGTCTTGGAACCCGGTGAATTTCGAGTGACGGTCGGTGGCTGCTCGCCCGGTGAGCGCGGCGTTCAGCTTGGCGCTCCTGTGCCGGTCAGCCAGATATTCACGGTCACGGAATAAGATTCCAGAATGCACGTTTCTTTCCCCGATTTCAGCCTACAGCACAGACGTGTTCGGAAATCGGGGGGAGGCTGTTCTTATATATCAGAAATCAACTTGGAGTTAGAACCGATGTTCAGGAAAGATGCTTGTTCCCTTAGTCGTGAACAGATCGAAGAGCGAGCTCAAGCGCTGCTCAGGCAAATGACCCTGAAAGAAAAGGTCTGGATGCTCAACGGCAATTGGGATATTTTCGGCAACGTTGAGAAGTACCAGAACGGCTATAACCCCGTCCCGATTGACACAAATGGCTGCCCGCGACTCGGCATCTCGCCGATTCGGTTTACCGATGGTCCGCGCGGTGTTGTGATGGGGCATTCGACCTGCTTCCCGGTGTCGATGGCACGCGGTGCCAGTTTTGACCCGGAGCTTGAAAAACGCATTGGCGACGTGATTGGCAAAGAAGCCCGCGCGCAGGGTGCGAATTATTTCGGCGGTGTTTGTATCAACCTGCTTCGTCATCCAGCTTGGGGGCGTTCTCAGGAAACCTATGGTGAAGATCCCTTCCTTCTGGGCGAGATGGGCAAGGCGCTCACCGAAGGGGTGCAGTCACACAATGTGATTGCCTGCGTCAAACATTATGCAGTCAACAACATCGAGAACTCTCGTTTTTGGGTGAATGTCAAAGCTGATGAGCGCACGATGCGTGAGGTTTACCTCCCGCACTTCAAGAAGTGCATCGATGCGGGCGCTGCCTCTGTGATGGGCGCTTACAACCTTTTCAACGATGACCACTGCTGCGAAAGCCGCACGCTGCTCACGGACATCCTGCGCGACGACTGGGGCTTTGAAGGCTTTGCCATCTCCGACTTTGTTGCCGGAGTCCGTGATGCCAAGAAAGCCATCGAAGCCGGACTTGATATCGAAATGCCCATGCCGATTCACTATCAACGCAACCTCCTCGCCGCTGTCGAGGAAGGGCGTATTTCTGAGGAGAATGTCAACATCGCCGTACTCCGAATCCTGCGAACCTTGCTGGTATTTGAGAACACTCCCGAAAAGATGACGTACAGCTTGGATGTCGTCGCCAGTAAAGAACATACGGAACTCGCACGGGAAGTCGCTGAAAAGTCGATGGTGCTCATCAAGAACGCGAACGGCGTGCTGCCATTCCAGAAGACCGTCAAGCGAATTTTGCTTGCCGGGGAACTGGGGAACAGAAACAACACAGGGGATGTCGGTTCGAGCAACACCAGCGCTCCCTATGTGGTCACTCCATTGGAGGGACTGCGCGGCTATTTCGGTTCGCAAGCCGAGATCGTGTGCTGCGATGAGAGCGAACTTGATAAAGCAGCAGCCGAAGCAGCCCGCGCAGACTGCGTCATCATCGTTGTCGGCAACGACAAGTATGACGAGGGTGAATACATCGCGGCGGAACCCAATGCCGATTTTTCGTTCGATGCGGCGGTCATGAAGGGTTACGAGAACATGGGCATTTCCGTGCCGCCCATTGATGGACCGATGCCCGGCACCGGAGACGCAAAGGGTGGAGATCGAAAGAGTCTTTCACTCAAACCCGCCCAGATCGAACTGATCAAGCGGATCGGAAGCATGAACCCCAATACCGTTGTCGTACTCATCGGTGGCGGCATGATTTTGACGAAAGAGTGGGAAGACGTGGTTCCAGCCATCGTGTATGGGTGGTATTCGGGAATGGAAGGCGGTAATGCCCTGCCGCGTATTTTATTTGGGGATGTTAATCCCTCAGGCAAGCTGCCGTTCACGATCCCGCAGGATGCAAGCCATCTGCCGTATTTCAGCAACACGGATGCAGAAATCACCTATGACCTGTATCATGGCTACTCGTATCTTGACAAAAACGGATACACCCCCGCCTATCCCTTCGGATTCGGGCTTTCCTACACGACGTGGGAATATGGCGAACCGTTACTCGAGAAGCAGGATAACCGCGTTGATGTGATGATTGATCTTCGAAATAGCGGCGCTGTGGCGGGCGCTGAAGTAGTTCAGGTCTATGTTGGCATGAAGCATTCTTCGGTAGAACGCCAGAAAAAACTCCTCAAGGGGTTCAAGAAGATATACTTGGAGCCCGGACAATCAACATCCGTCACGGTATCGATTGCTCTTGATGACCTCCGGTATTTCAGCAATGAGCAACGGAAGTGGAAATTAGAGTCAGGAACCTACTCATTCTATGTTGGTTCCAGTTCCAGTGAAGCAGCGCTGCACGTCAAGGAGCTTGATCTCGCTTAGGGAGCATTCTCTGGTTCGTCAACCAGATGAAATTGCCGACGTCTCGTAGGAGCGGGGCGATGTCCCCGCTCATTTCATCAAGTGACTGGTCAGATTCGTGCTCACTAACAACCGCTCAGAATGCATAGGGGCTTCGTTGATCAAAAAATCTGTTTGCATGAGTCAAAAACAATCACTATAATGTTTTTAACCGAAAATTAAGTCGAAGGCGGGCTTAAGCGGCTTTTTGATCGGACTTTACAGAAGTATCAGCGCGGTGGATAGTTTCGCCGTTTTTTTTGAGAGCAAATTGAAAGCGCTTACAATTTGATGCGTAGTGCAAATACGGATTCGAAAAAGAAGTCTCGTGTCACGATTAATGACGTAGCCCACGCCTCAGGCATGTCGTCTGCCACAGTCTCACGCGTCTTGAGTGGATACGAGTTCGTAAAAGAGTCCACCCGCAATCGTGTGATGGAAGCTGTGGAACAACTCGGATACGTTGCGAGTTTGCCGGCGCGCAGTTTGGCGGGTGGACGGTCTCGGACAATTGGTCTCCTCGTGCCCAATCTAGATGTTGGCTATGTCGGCACCATCACGCAAGGCATCGATAGAGCGCTGTCGAACGCCAACTGCGATCTGGTTTTGTACACCAGTCACCATCAACCGAGTAAAGAAAGCTATTATGTCAATACTATCGCGAACGGAATAACAGAAGGTCTGCTGCTGGTCGCACCACAGTTTGCGTCGACTTATCTGGACATGCTGCGCGAGCATGATTTCCCGTATGTGCTCATTGATCAGGCGGACGCCACGGGAAACAGCAGCATCGTTGAAGCGACCAATTATCAAGGCGCGTACGACGCGACCCGGTATTTGTGTAAGCTGGGGCACACGCGGATTGCTTTCATCATGGGCGCGCTCAATGTGTTTAGCGCTGTAGAGCGGTTGCGCGGCTACAAAGCAGCTTTGGCAGACTGCGTTGTTCCCCTCAGGCAAGAACTGATCCTAGAAGGCGATTATCAACAGCTAGGCGGCTACAGAGCGGCAAAGCATGTATTGGACAACGTAGACCCCCCACCGACAGCCATTTTTGCATCAAACGACATCTCGGCTTTTGGTGCGATGGACGCTGCGCGTGAACATGGTCTCAGTATTCCTGACGACATCTCAATTATTGGTTTTGACGATATCCCCCAAGCATCTCTGGTCTACCCCAAATTGACGACAGTTCGGCAACCACTCGAACAAATGGGGCAGGCTGCCGCTGAGATGCTCGTGGAGCGCATCGTGGATCCAAGCCGCCCGCCACAACGAGTGACCCTCGCGACACAGCTTGTCATTCGCGATTCGTGCGCTCCACCTCGGCTTCAAGCGAGTGAGGGTAGACAACGGTTTTCAGAGACAGGAGGCAGCCTATCGACAACAGATTAAGACTTTTTCCACACAGCATCGTTTAGTTAGTTCGTTAGGTGACTTTCTCGAAAATCCGGAGGACAAAATGGCAGGAGTAATCAGCCGGCGCGAATTTCTGAAAACTCTCAGCGCTGGTACTGGGGCTTTCTTACTCGGATCTACAGGTTTAATTCCCATTTCCGAATCGCTTCTCAAAACTGACGAAGCGTTCGCCGCCCAAATCGGCACGTTTCCCCGCGAGGAAACGCTGATCGCTCGCATCTTGACCGGACGTGTCGGCACACCCGACAACTTCAACCAGTGGGTAGGCTGGAAATGGCAAGATCGCGGCATGCAGAACTTAGCAGACGAACCGCTGTGGACAGTCGATTTCGTCACCGGCGAAATCATCAACGGTGTTGCGGCTGGCGACCCATCCTATAACGCAGATTTCACTACTCTCACAGTCCCGCTGCGTGAGGGCGTCGCATGGTCTGATGGTGCGCCTTTCACCGCTGCCGATGTGGTCTATACAGTCCAAACCCTGATGCAATATGAAGGCTTCAACGCCCACACCTTCTTTGTGGATAACGTCGAGACGGTGACGGCATTGGATGATTACACAGTCGAATTCGTGCTGAAGCAGGCGAACTCGCGCTTCCACACAACCTTCCTCGATCGCTGGGGCTGCACGCGCATCTTCCCCAAGCACATCTTTGAACAGCAAGAAGACCCGACGCTGTTCACGTTCAATCCCTATGTTGGCTGCGGACCCTATAAGCTGCACAGCTTTGATCCTCAGGGCAGTTGGACAGCGTGGGAAAAACGTGAAGACTGGGACAAGAGCCCGACCGGCATCATGTACGGCGAGCCGCAACCCCGTTATATCGTCTACCAGTACTTTGCCGATGAAGGTGCACAAATTCTCGCTCAGTTGACACATCAACTGGATGCGGTGGAACTCTCCGCCGATGGTCTCAAGGCGCTGTTGGCACAGGCAGAAACCTCTCGCGCCTACCAACCGACCTTCCCCTTCGTGGTCAACAACGATCCGGCGATCACGGGCATCGTCTTCAACACCGCCCGTCCCCCGTTTGATAATCGTGATGTCCGCTGGGCACTGACGCTGGCGATTGAGATTGTCGAGTACACGAGCATCGCCGTCGACTCCTCGGGCACGCTCAGCCCGGTGCATGTCCCGCATCTTGGTCCGTACCCTGAACTATACATCGGACCGATGCAGGAGTGGCTGACTGAATTCACCATCGATATTGGTAACGGCGAGACCTTCGCACCTTATGATCCCGATGCGGCGCGGCGCGTGGCAGACTATGCGCGCAGTCGCGGTTACATCTTCCCGGAAGATGATGAATTCATCCTTCGGACGTTCGGGTATGGTTGGTACAAGTATGCTCCCGACATCGCCGAGAGACTGCTGGTAAACAATGGTTTCTCGCGCGGCGCGGACAACATGTGGCTGCTGCCCGATGGTACGCCTTGGCGCATTTCCTACATGACAGGTACCGTCCTGTCGAACCATGACGCGCGTAATGCCGTGGCTGCCGTGCAGCAGTGGCGGAAGTTCGGCATCGACGCCACCGTGTTCAACACGGAAAACGGCGCTGATCTGGGCTCCGTTGGCGACTTCGATGTGGAAACCGTTTGGCCCGGGCGTGAGCCTTGGGGTGCAGGTCCCGATCTCTATCGCGTGCTCGACGACTGGAACTCGGCTTACATCAAGCCCGTTGGCGAACGCGCGCAGAGCTCCTATCACTCGCGCTGGTCAACCCCGGAGATGGACGACATCATCCGGCGGCTCCGCGAGACGGATCCGTTCAACACCGAGCAAGTCGTTGCCATCGGCATCGAAGGACTCCAAGAAGCAGTCCGGAACATGCCGAGCGTCCCCACCTACGGCTACATCGGTTTCGTGGGCTGGGATGAGACCTACTGGACGAACTGGCCCGGCAGCGACAATCCCTACGCCGTGCCGTATACGCACTGGCCCAATTTCAAGTAC
>JACSRG010000401.1 GCA_014879865.1 Anaerolinea sp. | reverse complement strand
GTCAGATGTGTATAAGAGACAGGGAGATCTGCTAGCGGAGCAGGTGACCTACTCATGAGTGACGCGCTGATCCAGAAATTCACGGCACTTGTCAACGAGGGATTAGCGAACAACGAAAATCGGGCGGACGCGGTCTACACCGCGCTGTGGAGCGAAACGGAGGATGCAGAACTGCTTGACCTGCTCAAGCAGACCTTCGAGGCAGCGTATCGTCCGCCGTCCTTCAACAATGTGCGCATCACCGAGCCGGGGATGCTGCTCGATCAGGCATACGCCCTGCTCAGCGCTGTGATGGACGCCGACATCCTTGACCCGAAAGCAGCATTCAGCAAACCTATGCTGGCGGCGCTTGAACACGGCACGATCCTCGACTATGCGATGGTGGGACGGTTCTGGTCGGTCGCCGGTTTGCAGCGCTATCGACCGGACGGCACGCTTGCCGAGTTCAGCTACGACCCGCTGGCGATCACCAGCAGCGTCGCGGCAGTCGTCACCGGCGACTATATCCCATTGGAAACGCACGTCGGGCTGGGGATCGGTGGCGTCGGGCAAGCCGTGTCACGGGTTGGAATGCGCGGTCAGCGGCACGGCAAGTATACGAGCGAAGCGTTTGAAGCCGAAATGAGCAGCATCGCCATGCAGCACGGGCAGCAACTCCGGCTGATGATTCTCGAAGCCGAGCCAACCGCGCGCTCATTCTGGGCGCACCTCGGCTATCGCTACCCGGAGAACACCCGCTACATGCAGCCGCCCATCGATTATGATCGCGTATCGGGGGATGCGCTCTACCCGGCAGTGCCGGAACTGCTGATGGTCAAGCCGATGAATGGCGCATCCACGACGGAGATCGAGCGCGACCTGCTGATCGACGCCGTGCGTTCGATGTATCGCAAGTGGTACGTCTTTGACTATGTCCCTGAATCAGCGCGCGAACGGGTCGAGCAGTACGTCTTCGGCACATTATTCCAAGACTTCATCGACTCGCTTCCACCCGGATCAGACCCGATTCGGCTGGTTGATCCGCCGTCCGCTTAACAACGCAGACTGGGGCATGGTGCGCCATGCCCCAAATGCGCGTTTAGAAAAATCCCAGATACCGGTTCAGTTCCCACTGCGTGACTTCCAAGCGATAATCGTCCCATTCCTGCCGCTTGGCAGTCACAAAGCGCTCATAGACATGAGGACCCAGCGCCTCTTTGATCACGTCGTCGGCTTGCAGGCATTCCAGCGCTTCTTCCAGTGAACCGGGCAGCACCTTCAAGCCGGCTTCATGATGATTCTCGACCAGATACAGATTCTCCTCGCTGGCTTCCTGTAGGGGTAACTGCCGCCGAATGCCATCCAGCCCGGCTGCCAGCATCACGGCAAAGGCGAGATACGGATTGCAGCTTGGATCGGGGCAGCGCAGTTCGAGGCGAGTCGCGTCCGGGGTGTGTGCGCGCGGCACACGGATCAACGCCGAGCGGTTGATGCGTCCCCAACTCACATACACGGGTGCTTCGTAACCGGGGACGAGCCGCTTGTACGAATTGACCAGCGGCGCGAGGATGACGCACATGCTGCGCGCATGGGCAAGCTGTCCGGCAACAAACTGCTTGGCAGTAGTTGACAAATTATAGGGATCGCCGGGATCGTTGAACGCATTCTTGCCCGTCATTCTGTAGACGAGACTTTGATGGACGTGCATCCCGCTGCCGCTCATCCCGCGAAACGGCTTCGGAATGAAGGTCGCGTGCATGCCGTGTTTGCGGGCAATCGTCTTGAGCGCGACCCGGAAGGTCACGGCGTTGTCGGCGGTGCGCAGTGCCTCGGCGTAACGAAAATCGATCTCGTGCTGACCGTGCCCGACTTCCGCGTGCATCGCCTCGACCGTGATCCCGAACGATTGCAGCGCCACCGTCATTTCGCGCCACAGCTCTCCGGCTTCGTCGGTCGGCTGCTCGAAATATCCGCTTGTATCCTGCGGCGCGGGCGGCACGAGCAGACCGCTGGCATCTGTTTGCAGCAGGAAGAATTCGAGTTCGGGACCTGTGAAAAAATTGAACCCCATCTGTTCGGCTTGCTGGAGAACTCGCTTGAGCACGCCGCGCGGGTCGCCGATGAACGGCTGCCCATTCGGGGTATACACATCGCAGATCAAACGCGCCGTCGCGCTGCTGCCGGTGCGCCATGGGACGACGGCAAACGTCTCCAAATCCGGCACGAGGTACATATCGCTTTCCGCGATTCGAGCGAACCCTTCGACCGACGACCCGTCAAACCAGATACCATGATCGAGCGTATCCGGCAGTTGATTGATCGGGATGGTGATGCTTTTGACCGCCCCGACAATATCGCTAAATTGCAGATCGATGAATTGGATGTTCAGCCGTTCAACATCAGCCAGCAGATCGTCAGCGGTTCGGGGCATTTAAGAACGCATTCCTTGTGCAGCAAGGGCTAATATAATAATCAACAACAGCACGACCACGCCGATGAGTACCGCCTGAAACGTGTTGTTTTTCCAGAATGGAACCGCCGTCGCCGCGCCTGTGCCTTTCTCAAGGATGGACGTATCGACCGCATCGGGCTGCCGCAAATCTTTGGCGAACTCGCGCATTGACGCATAGCGATCCTCCGGGCTGCGCTGCATCGCTCTGGCGCAGATCGCGGCGACCTGCGGCGCAATTCCCGGCTTGATCCGGTCGAGGCGCGGGGTGGGCGCTTGCAAATGCTGCGTCACGACGACTTGATAACTGTCGCCGACGAACGGCAGCCGCCCCGCCAGCATCTCGAACATCATCGTGCCGAGCGCATAAATGTCCGTGCGCTCGTCGCCGCGCTGCCCTTCGATCTGTTCTGGGGACATATAGTCCGGCGTCCCGGCGGTCGCGGTCAAGTTGGCGTAGGTGACGCGCCGTCCGTCACGGGTGAGCGCCAGCCCGAAGTCGATGATGATCGGCTGCCCGTCAGAACGCACGAGGATGTTTTCCGGTTTCAAATCGCGGTGAATGACCTCGTTCTCGTGACAGTACGCCATCCCATCCGCGATCTTTTCGATCAGCAGCAGCACCCGCTCGACGGGCAGCGGCGCATCCGCCATGATGATGTCACGCAGGGAACGTCCATCGACATACTCGGTGACGAGGTACGGCGTCCGGTTGAACTGTCCCGATCCCAAGCCCTTCTGAATCGCGGGGTGGCTCAGGTGGTTGGTGACTTCCAGTTCGCGCTGGAAGCGTTCATACTGCGCCGGATCGCCGATCATCTGCGGATTGGGCACTTTCAGCACGACCTCTTTGCCGCTGATGAAGTCATAGGCGCGATAAATATCCGCCATGCCGCCTTGAGCGAGATGGATGCGAATCTGGAAGTGGTCGAACTGATCGCCGATTTGAAACATCATGGCGTTGATTATAGCAGTAGGTTCGCTTGAATTGCCAAGCATCACATCCCCGCGAAGCGCCGCTTATTGAACAATTTTCCCAAGCTCCAGCCCTTGCCCGTCGGCGCAGATGCCGACTCGTGCGGAATCTCGCGGATGTGGATCGTGATCGCCGAAGCATTGTCGTCGCTGTCGCGCGCCAGTGCCTCGGCGATCAGCCGCTCGTTGATACGCTCCGGTTCGCTTTCGGCATGAACGAATTGCGCGAATTCGTCATCCTCGATGACCGACCACACGCCATCCGTACACAACACGAGGTAATCGTCAGGCTGAATACTGTGCTCGGTGATGTCGGCTTGGACAAAGAGTTGTATCCCAATGGCGCGGTTGAGATGCGAGCGGCGCTCATGCGTGCGAACTTTCTCCGGCGGGAGCAGCTTCATCCGCACCAGATCGCCCACCTGCGTGTGATCCTGAGTCAAGCAGACTGCCTGCCCCCCACGCACAAGATATACCCGGCTGTCGCCGATGTGGGTCACGGACAAGCGCCCGCCGAGGAGATGCACGGCGGTCAGGGTCGTACCCATGCGCACCATGCCGAGCCGCGCCGCTTCACGCTGCACAGCGACATTCGCTTGCTGGACAGCGCTCTTGAACGCCGCCGCTTTACCGGACGATGCGGCATAAAAGGCGTCGAAGAATACGTCGAGCGCGAGGTTACTCGCTATGCCGCCATGCGCGTAACCACCCATGCCATCGGCGATCCCCCACAGATAGCCATGATCGATCAGCGCGCTTTCCGGGACATGACTGGGCAACCGGAACGCATCCTGATTTTCCTCACGGTAGTTGCCGACCACGCTCAGACCAGCGCCGGATGCGTGTCTAGTTGCGAGTGCCATTGTGGATCGCCGAAATAGGCGGGACGATGGGCTTGCCTTTGCTGCGGCTGTTGATGACGAAATACGCGAGGCTGATCAACAGCCATGCCACCGAAATGCCGAGCGCCAGTAAGGTGGACTGCGCGGTCGTGCCGCCGGACGCCAAGCCGATGAGAAGCAGCGCCAGCACCATCACCCCGTTGGCGATCAACCCGACGACCGGCAGCGCGCCATGTCGCAAGCGGTTGAATTCCGGCTTACCCGCGAACGCCACGAACGTCACGCCGCAGATGATCCCGTACAGAATGAACGTTCCGAGGTTGCTCGCCAGCGTCACACCGGTCAACGTGACCACGCCGCCCAACACGCCGACTGAACCGATAATGGCGGATACGATGACCATCGCCACCACGCCCATATAAGGAGTCGCATATTTGCCGTGCAGCAGCCCCATGATTTCCGGCATTTCATCGTCTTGTGCCATCGCGAAGCTGATGCGCACCGCTGTATTCATCGCCGCCAGCGTCGTCGCGAGGATCGCCACGCCTACGCTGAACGCGAGGATCAGCATCAGCGCGAAGCCGTTGCCACCGAGCAGCGTATCACCGATGGTGATCGCCATGTCGCCGATGGGCGCGCTCGAAGCCGCCGCCGCCGCTATCCCTCTGCCCGCTGCGTCCGCGCCGAGCCAACTGCCAAGCGCGTAGTTCGCGGCGAAATACTGGAACAGATAGGCAAACACACCTTGAATGATGAGCGACAGGATCACGGCGCGCGGAATATCCCGCTTTGGGAACTTGGCTTCCGCCGCCAGCGCAGTAGACGACTCGAAGCCGACGAGCAGCATGATGCCGATGGTTGCTTGAAAGAGCAGCCCCCCGAGATTATGCGGCCGGATGATGCTCAATCCGTCGGGGTGAAACCAGCTTTCCGCGCCAGCGTTGAGCGGATTGGTGTTGCGGAAGTGAATCGCCAGTACGCTAAAAAGGATCAGCGTGGTGAGCTGGATGATATTGACGACGATGCTGAGCGTCGTCGAGCCGCTGATCCCGCGCACTGCCAGCGTACCCACGAGAATCGAAAACAGGATCGCCACGCCGACCTGTCCGGCGACCGGCAGCACGATGCCGAATTGACCGAGCAGGTAGGTGATCAGCGTCGCCATAAACGCGACCATTACGCCGGGATAGACCCAGTGAAACAGGTGCGACGCCCAACCGGTGATGAACTTGACCAACCGCGTCCAGCGGCGGTGCGGTGCCTGCTCCCGATCAAGAAAGGCTTTCTCGGCAAAGTAGTAAGCGCTTCCGCTCCCGGAGTCCGGGTAGCGCCGCGCCAGTTCCGCGAAGGCGAACGCCGTCAAGAACGCCACAACGAGCGCGGCGACGATCCCCGTCCACATGTCTGCGCCGCTGCCGTCGGCGTTGGCTGCCTGTAGTTGATATGTGACCCACAGGAACGCCCCCGGCGCGATCAACGCCATCGCATTGATGGTGACACCGGTCAACCCCAGTGTGCGCTTGATGACACTGCCATTGGAACTCATGTACTCTGCCTTTAGTGCTGATCAGGAGATGCAGATTAGCCAATCGCCAGTTTACCCATCATTTTGCACAAAATCCGCGTTTGAATCGCTAAAGATCGCCCATGCTTGATTGGCGAAAACCAACAAACCCGGAGGAATTTGCCGACTGGCGCGGATGTGTTAAACTGCCATAAAGTATGGGCGCTCCCCACGATTCTAACAACTGCATTTAGAGGTACTTATGCCCGGTAACCGCTGGTTTTTTCTCGGCACACTGATCCTCTCTATGGTCATGACCGCCGTCATCGTGCTGACCGCGCCGTCCGGCACAGCTATCCCGGAGATGGTCGCGGACGGTCAAGTCGTCTGGCGCGAACACGGCTGCGAGTCGTGTCATACGTTGTTTGGACAAGGCGGCGCATTTGCCCCCGACCTGACGCGCATCTACAGCCAGCGCGGCGACCTGTATCTGCGCGATTTTCTCGTCAATCCACAGGCATATCACCCCGATCAGCGCGTGATGCCGTCGTTCGGCTTGACGCGCACTGAAACCGACTCGCTGTTGAGCTATCTGCACTGGGTGGGCGAGCAGCCCGCCGCCGAAGCTTTCCCCGTGCGGACGATCAACGTCAGCGGCGCGGCGCTCTTGCCCGGCGCGGCGAACAGCCTGACCGCCGATGATACCGTACCGGCGGATCCACTCGAAGCGGGGCGCTACTGGTTCAGCCACGCGCCCGCCAACTGCTCGGTATGCCATTCGGTCGAACCGGAGGTGATCGTTGTCGGACCGTCGCTGGCGGGCATCGCCACGCGCGGAGCGACCCGCGTCAACGGATTGAGCGCGGAAAGCTACATCCGCCAGTCGATCCTCGACCCCGGCGCGTATGTCGTCTCCGGTTTCCCCGACGCGATGGCGCGCAACCTCGGCAGTATGCTGGACAGCGACCAGATCGCGCAGATCATCGCCTACCTGATGACGCTGGAGTAGACGATATGCAATTGTCATTCAACCAAACCACCGCGTACCAGTTCATCGCGCATTTCGTCGCGCTGATGCTCGTGTACGCTGCTGCCGCCCTGCTCGGCGCGGTCAAGTTCCTCGGCGCTGATCCGCTTGCGGCGTCACTGCCCTACTCGCAAGTCGCGCAGTTCGCCGACGCCGTGCTGCTGCTGGCACTGATCAGCGGCGTGATCGGCGGCGGGCTGATTTCAAGCGATCTCGTAAACATCAGCTTCCCTGATGAGCGCCTGCTGCGCTACACCCGGCGCGCGTGGACGCTGCTGTGCCTGCTCACGGTGGTCGCGGGCATCCTCGGACTGCTTGCCGGGCGCGCCGGACTCGCGCTGCCGCCGATCCTCGCTCTCGCCTTCGCTCTGCTGATCGCGCTCGTGCTGTTCGTCGTCGTGCGCGTGATTCCGCGCTGGTCGGGCACAGCGTTCGTGTGGGCGGTCGGCATGACCGCGATCCTGATCGGCACGGTGATCGGGCTGCTCCCCGCCGACGCCGCGCACAGTCCGCTGCTCGGCGTGATCGCCGTCTCGCTGCGCGATCATCTCGGGATCGGGCTTGGCGTCATCGCGCTGATCTTCTGGCAGATGGGGCGTTTCAGCACACTCGCCACCGACCGGATCGAGCGCGATCTGTATCGCACCGCCGGACTGTGGTCGCTCGGCGTCATGCTGCTCACTTTGCAGCCGCTTTACGCGCTCGGCGTGACCACGCCTATGATCGCCGGGGTGGTCGGTCTGCCGCTGATCGTGGCGATCTTCGCCGCCCACATCTTCCCGGCGTTTGGGGCACGCAGCCAAGCCCGGAGTCAGAGTCCGCTGTGGGTTGGTCTGGCGCTGAGTCTGTTGTTCGTGGGCGTGGGCATTGTGGGCGCGATTAATGCCCTGCCCGATGTCAACTTGATGATCGCCGGGACGCGCCTCACCGACTTAGCGCGGACGCTGGTGCTGCTGGCGTTCGCTGCCGCGCTGTTCGGGATGGTCACTGCGGAAATTCGTCCCGAAGGACGGCACACCCTCGGAGCGGCGGCATTCTGGTTGATCGGCGTGGGCGCGCTCGGTATCACGCTGGGGTTAGGCGCAGCGGGCATCGTGCAGGTCTATCTGGAACGACTGCTCAGCGTGGGCTACTTGGAGACACAAACGCTGATCATCCCGCTGTATACGCTGTGGGTCATCGGCTGGCTGGCTGCCGCGCTCGGATTAGTCGGCTTCGCGCTCGACTTCTGGACGCGCCGCGCCAG